>NZ_RZPF01000482.1:0-5227 GCF_004022735.1 Mesorhizobium sp. M7A.F.Ca.AU.001.01.1.1 | reverse complement strand
CAGCGCGATGTGACCGCAAGCGGGCGTGTTCGACAGCAGAAGATCGACGGCGGCGTCATGCGCCTGCGAAAGCTGGCCGGCTTCAGCCGCGCGCGCAGGAGCGCCAGCGAAGAAATCATTCCAGAAGCGGCGGCGGGCATTGCCTCTCGGCAGCAGCTTCTCGGCAGCCCCGCGAAACGAAGCCGCAAGAATTGCCAGCGGCCCGAGCGACGGCGACAGCATGCGGTCGATGCGGCCGCGCAACATTTGGGCAAGCACCGGGCCTGCACCCTCGGTGCCGATGGCGATGGCCACCGGCGCGCGGTTGACCAGCGCCGGGGTGAAGAAATCGCAAAGCTCAGGCCGATCGACGGCATTGACCGGAATGCCTAGGCGGCGCGCATCCGCGGCCACCCGGCGGTCGAGTTCCTCGTCGCCGCTGGCGGCAAACACCATGACCGCGCCTTCGAGCTGCGACGCCTCGTAAGCCGCGGCAAAATGAGTCGCGCCGGCCTGGGCGACGAAGGCGAGCAGGTCGGGCTCGGCGTGTTCCGCGACGATCCGCAGGAGCGCGCTCGACTGTCCGATCAGCCGCGCCTTGGCCAGCGCCTCTTCGCCGCCCCCGACGATGGCCACAGCTTCGCCCTCAACCCGCATGAACACGGGGAAGGCGTTGAGCTTGGGAGCAGTGTGCGACATGGACGCGAGCGGAATCCTCAATGAGCTTGCAGTTCTACGCGCGAGCGCGAGAAACCAGAAGGAACGCACTCGCGCATCCCTTATCGGGATGCAATTGCTTTTCTGAAAGCATCCCGGCCAAGAGAAAAATATTTCTCATTTACAGATAGAGCGGATTCAAGCTTCTGTCGCAGGCCTTGATTTGTGGCTCTTTTAGCGCCCGGCGAGAAAAGCCGCAAAACTGTTTTTTCTAAATTCTACCAAGTTAGTAGATTAAAGTCGCGACCTCGGGATAGCCAGAATGTCCAACGCCGACGTGGCTGCCGACTGGAACATTACCGGCTCGAGGTGCGTTCTCAAAAGGCCCGTCATGTCGGATCGAAATCCGGCTGCGGAATGCCAACTAAAGGTCGCCACGCGGCTAAAAAGGAGCCCTGTCATCATGAACACAATCATACTCAAGCACGGTATCTGGGTGATCGTGGCCGATGGCGAGAAGGCGCTTTTCCTCAGGAACGCCGGTGACAACAAATATCCGAATCTCGAGGTGGTGCAGGAAATGCAGCAGGACAACCCGCCCACCCGCGAGCAAGGCAGTGACAGCCCCGGCCGATACAGTGATGGTCCCTCCGTACACCGCAGCGCAGTCGAGGATACGGACTGGCACCGCATCGGCAAGGAGCGTTTTGCCGATGAAATCGCCGCCCGGCTCTACAAGCTCGCGCATGACGGCGAGTTCAGCGAGATCGTGCTCGTCGCGCCGCCGGTGGTGCTTGGGACAATGCGCAAAAAGCTGCACAAGGAGGTCGGGGACAAGGTGACCGCCGAAATTCCCAAGACATTGACCAACCATGCCATACCGGAAATCGAGGCCTTGCTGCGGGCAGCCTGATCATCGATCGGCCCTGACGAATCGAGACGAATAGCTCCGCACAAATTCCGATCCGGCCGGCAGCTTTCTCAGCTGCCGGTCAAATTTTCGCGGCAGCGCCGTCGATTTCACGGCTTTGCGGGTTGCATCGCCGACATACCATCCACCATATTGCAAACAGGCGGCGGCCTTGGGCGGCGCTCATCCAACATCGCTGACTTGAAAGGCGCTCCATAGACAATGCCGCATGACACGCCCCTTATCGCCACCATCGTCGCCGGTCTGGGGCTGGCTTTCGTCTTCGGGGCTCTCGCCAACCGCTTCCGCATTCCGCCCCTGGTCGGTTATCTCATAGCCGGCGTGCTGGTCGGGCCGAACACGCCCGGCTTCGTCGCCGATGCCGGGCTTGCCAACGAACTGGCCGAAATCGGCGTCATCTTGCTGATGTTCGGCGTCGGGCTGCACTTCTCGCTCAAGGATCTGCTGTCGGTGCGTGCCATCGCCGTGCCGGGCGCCATCGTCCAGATCGGCTTTGCCACCGCGCTTGGCGCTGGTCTTGCCTGGATGCTCGGCTGGTCGATGGGCGCGGGGCTGGTGTTCGGCCTGGCGTTGTCGGTCGCCTCGACCGTGGTGCTGCTGCGTGCCCTGCAGGAACGGCGGATGATCGAGACCGAGCGCGGCCGCATCGCCGTCGGCTGGCTGATCGTCGAGGATCTGGCCATGGTGCTGGCGCTGGTGCTGCTGCCGGCGCTCGCTGGCGTGCTCGGCGGCCAGGAGCAGGCCGACGCCCATGCCAGCGGCCTGCTGTCGCTGCCGGCCAGCTACGGCATCTGGGGCGTCGTCGGCATCACGCTGGCCAAGGTCGCCGCCTTCGTCATCGTCATGCTGGTGGTCGGCCGCCGGGTCATTCCCTGGATCCTGCACTATGTCGCCCATACCGGCTCGCGCGAACTGTTCCGGCTGGCGGTTCTGGCCATCGCGCTCGGCGTCGCCTTCGGTGCGGCCAAACTGTTCGGTGTCTCGCTGGCGCTGGGCGCCTTCTTCGCCGGCATGATCATGAGCGAATCCGAACTCAGCCACCGCGCGGCGGAAGAATCGCTGCCGCTGCGCGATGCCTTCTCCGTGCTGTTCTTCGTCTCGGTCGGCATGCTGTTCGACCCGTTCAGCCTGATCAGCAATGGTTGGCCAATCCTGGCGACGCTCGCCATCATCGTCATCGGCAAATCACTGGCCGCGTTCGCCATCGTTGTTGCCTTCGGCTATCCCATCGCCACGGCGCTGATAATCTCGGCAAGCCTCGCCCAGATCGGCGAGTTCTCCTTCATCCTGGCTGAACTCGGCGTCGGGCTGAAGCTGCTGCCGGAACAGGGCCGCGACCTCATTCTGGCCGGTGCGATCCTGTCGATTGTCCTCAACCCGCTGATGTTCCTGGCCATCGACTGGATGAAGCCGTGGCTGGAACGGCGCGCCGCCAGGACGGCACCACCGGTCGAGGCAAAACCGGTTGGTCCGGCGACGGAGCCGGGCCAGGTGGCCTCTGTCGCGGCAGCGGCGAAAAAGGAGGACGGGCCGCCGCCAAAGACGGCACTCACCGGCCATGCCATCCTGATCGGCTACGGCCGTGTCGGTGGCCTGGTCGGCTCGGCCCTGAAAGGCGCGGCAATGCCCTTCCTGGTCATCGAGGACGCCGACAAGACGCTGGCGAAGCTGAAAGCGGACAGCGTCGAGACCGTCGCCGGCAATGCGGCCAATGCCGAAGTGTTCGCCGCCGCCAACCCCGAGGGCGCCAGCCGGCTGATCCTTGCGATCCCCAATGCCTTCGAAGCCGGCCAGATCGTGCTCCGCGCCCGCGCCGCCAATCCCGCTATCAACGTCATCGCCCGTGCCCATTCCGATGCCGAGGTCGAACATCTCAAGGGTTTGGGCGCCGATACGGTGATCATGGGCGAGCGCGAGATTGCGCGCGGGATTGTGGAAGAAGTTCTCGGTTCCAAACCGGAGTTGAGGCGCGAAACCGCCGAGCCGTCGGTGGCCTGAGTCCCAAAGCCCAAGCTGCACTCTCGCACGCTGGCAACGTGATCGGCTCGACCACCCTTTCAAGCGAGCATCACGCCACGAATGCAGAGCCGCCATTTTGCGCGATACCGCTGAGGTATTTGGCCGGCGGCTTCCCAAGCGCCTTCTTGAACATGGTGATGAAGGCCGTAACGGAACCATAGCCGAGATCGCCCGAGACCTGCTGGACACTCTTGCCGGAAGCCAGTTCCCGAATTGCAACGATCAAGTGCAATTGCTGGCGCCAGCGCCCGAAACTCAGCCCCGTCTCCTTTGCCACAAGGCGGGCGAGGCTGCTCTCGCTGAGCGCGATGCGGTTGGCCCATTCCGCCAGTGTGCTGCGGTCGGCAGGGTCTTGCGCCAACGCTTCGGCGATCCTGTTCAAGCGTGGCTCGGACGAGATCGGCAGGTGCAATTGCTGGACAGGCATGCGTGGCAATTCGGTGAGCAGCATCTTGGTCAAGAGTTCGCCCCTCGCCCCGTCACCCTCCACCCGATCGGAAAGCTCGATGATCAATTCGCGCAGCAGGGGCGAGATTGAAAACGTGCAGCACCGCTCCGGCAGATCGGCGGCTCCCGGCTCTATGTAGACGAAAAAAATCCGGGCGTTGGCGGTTGCGACATTGCTGTGCTCCATGCCGCCGGGGATCCACACCCCGCAATGCGGCGGCACCATCCATAGACCGCTTGGAACGCGGCATGTGACGCCGCCGCCGAGTGCGAAGACGAGTTGGCCTTTGCGGTGCCGATGGGCGGGGACTTCCGCTCTGGTGTCGGGGATGTCGACGCGCACGGCAATCGCCGGCGCGGCAGGGTCATCCACATCGAGATCGAGCCAGGGGTAGCTGAGGGGTTGTCTCATGGTTGACTGTTATTAGCGATTAAACGCCATGATAGCTAAATTCTTTAACAGCGAAAGTCGATAAGCTCCGGCTCGTACTCAGCTTGCCGTGCTTTCCACAGCAAGCTGGCACCGACAAGCCAGCAACAAGGTACGCCATGCTCGCCCTGGTCATCTCTCCCGAAAGCGCGACCGGGTTGAGGCTCGCCGACATCGCCGAGCCTCAACCGGCTTCGAACGAAGCGCTTGTCTCTGTCCACGCAACTTCGTTGAACCGGGGCGAACTGCGCCTGCTTGCCATACGCCCCGAGGGCTGGATACCCGGCCAGGACATCGCGGGGATTGTCGAACGAAGAGCAGCCGATGGTTCCGGGCCAGCCGTCGGCGCCCGGGTTGTTGCTTTGGTCGACGAGGCCGGTTGGGCCGAACGCATCGCAGTCCCAATCGACCGTCTCGCCGTCCTGCCGGATGACGTCAGTTTCGTTTCCGCAGCCACACTTCCTGTCGCCGGTACGACGGCACTAAGGACTCTACGCCATGGCGGCGACCTCGCCGGCCAGCAGGTCTTGATCACCGGTGCAAGCGGAGCGGTCGGCCGTTTTCAGATCCAGATCGCCCGCGAGCAAGGCGCCTCGGTGACGGCAATCGCCGCGGCCCGGCACGCCGACGATCTCCGCGGCCTCGGAGCCCGGCAGGTTGTCGAAGCGATCGATCTGGCCGAGGGGCCGTTCTCGCTGATCACCGAGTCGGTCGGCGGCCAAAGCCTCGCACGCGCGATCGAACGCATCGCCCCTGGCGGGACC
>NZ_RZPF01000481.1:0-5231 GCF_004022735.1 Mesorhizobium sp. M7A.F.Ca.AU.001.01.1.1 | reverse complement strand
GATAAGGATTCCTGCCCGAACCGATCATCGGCACGGGAAGGTTCCAGTCGATCAGCTTGAACAGTTTTTCCAGAATGCCGAGCCGGCCGGGACCGATGATCAGGCGCGGGCGAAACAGCGAGATCGACATGCCGCGCTTGCGCCATTCGGCGGCGAGCTCCTCTGTCTTCTGCTTCGACCAGCCATATTCGCCCAGCGGCGCCACCGGGTGCTCCTCGGTCATCGGCTGCGTGACCGTGTGGCCGTAGATCATGTCGGTCGTGTAGTGGACGAGTTTTGACGCACCGGCTCCGTCCATGGCCTGCATGATGTGCTCGGTGCCATGGAAATTCACAGGGAAGAAGAAATCGTGCCGCTTGGCGCGCACCTGGATCGGCGATAGCATCTTGGCCGACAAATTGTAGACCATGTCGTCGGCCCTGAGCCCAACCGCGGTGACCGAGGTCGGGTCGGTGACGTCGCATTGGATAAAGCGGACGGTGCGGTAGTGCGGCAGGTCGCTCTTGACGATGTCGGCGACGACAACCTCTTCACCATCGGCCACAAGTTTCGGGGCAAGATGGCGGCCGACGAAACCGTCGCCGCCGAAAATCACATGTCTCATCGAACGATCTCGTTTGCTTGGATCTTGTCGGGCGTGATGGAAGCGGTCTGGTCCTCATGCCCTTGCTCACCCAAATCCCGCCCACTTTGCGCGATCAGCACCGTGCCGACGCAGATGAAGGCGATACCGGCGATCCGCCAGCCATTGAGGTCCTCGCGGAAGACGAAATAAGCGAAGATGGCGACGGCAACATAGGCGAGGCTGAGGAACGGGTAGGCGAAGGAGAGCTCGACCTTGGACAGCACATAGAGATGCGAGGCCATCGAGATGACGAAGGTACACAGGCCAAGGAACACCCAGGGGCTGAAGACGATCTGCAGCAGCTTGACGAGCGGATTGACGCCCTCGAACGAGATCGGTCCGAGCGACATCATGCCTTGCTTCAGCATCAGCTGCGCGGCGGCATTGGTCATGACGGTAAAGAGAATGAAGACGATGTATTTCATGTGTTCCAAGCCACCCCTTCGCGCTTCCTATTACAAACCCGCAAACATTTGGTGAAGTCCCAACAATATTTTGAGTAAATCTCGTTATTAATCATCAATTAACCAAGAATTATTCGAATTTTATCTATTCGGCTGCTTCGACCGCGCCTCGTCGCGCATCCAGTCTCTTCGCGGTGCGCGCCCAGGAATCAGACATGAAGGCGTGGTCGCGGAGCCCTTCCAGCCGCTGCCATTCGGGAAAGGACGAAGCGAAGATTTCGGCCCCCATGCGGGCGTCCTTGTACGGATTGACCGCGCCGCCGGCCTCGACCGTGATGCGGTCGAGTTCCCGCAGCAGTGTCAGCGTCGTGGCGCCCCTGTTGGGGAAATCCAGTGTCAGCGTGTAGCCGGGACGCGGAAACGACAGCAGCGCCGGCGAGCGGATGGAGCCGAAGCGTTTCAGCACCGTGAGGAACGAGCCCTGCCCGGCTTGCCTTGCAGCCGCCAGCAATGCCGGCACGGCCTCGCGCGCCGTCTCTTCCGGCACCACGCTCTGGTGCTGGAAGAGCCCTTTCGGCCCATAAAGCCGGTTCCAGTCGCGCACGCCGTCAAGTGGAAAGAAGAAGCCCTGATATCCGGCCTGGCGCGGCACCGTTGCTCGGCTCTTCCTCCACCTGTAGGCAGCGTTGAAGGCGGTCAGGAACGGCCGGTTGAGCACATTGAACGGCGGCTGCACCGGTACCGAGAAATTGCCGCCGACGCGCGAGGCGGCATGCGAGCCGTGCTCGGCGTGATTGCCCGACAGCAGCAGGCCACGACCGCTGTTGCGGCCGCCGGCCAACTGATCGATCCAGGCGACCGCATATTCGTTGGCCTGATCGGCCGCCTCGGCCAGGTCGAAGAATTCGCAGAGATCACGAAACGGCGTCGCCTTTTCGACGATGTCGAGGGAATGCACCCGCATCAGCCGGATCGAGGCCGACAGGATGAGGCCGGTCAGCCCCATGCCGCCGATCGTCGCCGCAAACAGCCGCGTATTGTCTGTCGCCGAGCAGCGGTGGGTCTTGCCGTCGGACCTGAGCAGCGTGAAGCTCTCGACATGGCAGCCGAAGGTGCCGCGCCGGTGATGGTTCTTGCCATGCACGTCATTGGCGATGGCCCCGCCGAGCGTGACGAATTGCGTGCCTGGCACAACGGCGGGGAAGAAGCCGTAGGGGGCGGCGTGGGCGATGATGTCGGACAACAGCACGCCGGCCTCCGCCTCGAGAACACCGGTTTCGGCGTTGAAGGCGTGGATCCGGTTCAGCGATCGCATATCGACGACCGCTCCGGCCCCGTTCTGGCAGGAATCGCCGTAGGAGCGGCCATTGCCATAGGCAAGCAGCGACGCCGGCTTGGCCTGACCGCCCTTCAGCAGCGCGATCGCCTCGTCGGCACCGATGGCGCGCGGCGCCGGCGGCGTGGCAAGGCCAAAGCTTGGGAAACGTCCGGCGGCCATGCCTACCAGCCCCCGATGACCAGCATCACCGCACCGATCAGCACCACGATCTGGCTGCGCCAGTCGCGGATGATGAAGACGACCGGATCGTCATGCATCTCGTTGCGGCGCGCCAGGATCCAGACGCGCATGGTAAGATAAAGCACGATCGGCGCCAGCGGCCAGATCAGCCATGGATGCGGATAGAGTTCCCGCACCGCGACACTGTCCATGTAGAGCGCCAGCACCAGCGCCGAGGAGAAGGCCGAGGCCATGCCGGCCTGGGCGACGATCTCCTGGTCTTCGGTGCGATAGCCGCGACCGGCAATGCGCTCGCCGGGCGGAATGGCGGTGGTGCGCAGTTCGACGAAGCGCTTCACCAGCGCCAGCGACAGGAAGAAGAAGATGGAGAAGGCCAGCAGCCAGAACGAGACGTCGACGCCGGTCGCCGCCGCACCGGCCAGGACGCGGATCGTGTAGAGGCCGGCGAGCGTCAGCACATCGACCAGCAGCATGCGCTTGAACGACAGCGAATAGGCGGTGGTGACGACCATGTAGCCGCCGAGCACAGCCATGAATTCGGGCGACAGGAACAGCCCGGTGCCGATGCCGATCGCCAGAAGCACCGCGATCGCCCCAAGTCCGAACGGGATCGACAGCGCGCCGCTGGCGAACGGCCTGTTGCGCTTGGTGAGGTGTTTGCGGTCGAGCGCGAGGTCGAAGAAATCATTGAGGATGTAGATGGCCGATGCCACCGCGCTGAACGAGACGAATGCCAGCAGGCATTCCCAGATCATGTCGGTGTTGAAATATTCATGCGAGAGCACCATCGGCACTGCGATCAGCGAATTCTTCAGCCACTGATGCACGCGCAGCATCTTGACGATGGTCCGCAAAGTGGGCTTCGGCGCCGACACCGTCTCGGCGCCATGTGCCGCCTGCCAGCGCGCGGCATGGCGGTCGGGCGCGACGACGATCGCGTTGCGTGCGGCATCGAAGACCTGGAGGTCATGGCGGCTGTTGCCGGCGTAGTCGAAACCGCCATCGCCATAGGCTGCGATCAGCGAGGCGCGCTTCCTGCCCGAGGTGAGATTGGCGAGACCATCGGTGGCCAGCACCTGGTCGAAAATGCCGAGATGGGCCGCGATGGCGTCGGCGAACTTGCGCGGCGTACCGGTCGCCAGCACGATCTTGCGGCCCTCGGCGTGCTCGGTCCGGAGGCGGCAAAGCAGCACCTCGCGATAGGGCAGCGATGCCGGATCGATGTCGATGCGCTGCGCGATCGCCTGCTTCAGCCGCGCCGGCCCGCCGGCGATCCAGAACGGTACGAGGAAGATATAGAGCGGGTTCTTCTTGAGAAGGATGAACAGCCCTTCCCACAACAGGTCGGTTGCGATCAGCGTGCCGTCGAGATCGACCGCAAGCGGTATTGCGTTCCTGTCCGATCGCGCATCCATGTCCGTCCTGCCCTGCCCGCGTAGAGTTGCGCGCCGCTTTTCGGCGTCTTGAGGCTGGTATAGCGGGCGATGGCGTAGCGAACGTTAAAACGCACGGTTGCAGACGGCTGCCATGGCGGTATTTCCGGTGTCATTGTTAAACAACCGCTACCGGAAACGATAAAAGGCCGGGCAAATGCCCGGCCTCTACAATCGTGACGCCAAGATTACTTGATGCGGGCGACACCGCCCGAGATCTCGACCGTTTCCGAACCGGTCAGGGCTTCGAGATCGCCATTGGGCAAGGTGACGAAGCAGCCGTTCGGGCAGAACTCAACCGTTTCGCCACCGGCCAGCGCAAGGTCGGTCTTGCTGCCGCCCTCCGTTACGACCAGCGTGCGGGTCTCGGCGTCCTTGTTGACCGCGCTCGCGGCATGGACCGAGCCGATGGCGGCGACCAGGGCGACTGCAGCGACGAGAGACTTCCACATGGTGCAATATCGGTGTTCCCACCGCCTCTGTTGCATTTGGCAAGGCATTTTCGCCTTTGCATGGAGCTTATATGAGATGGAAGCTGAACCGCAACTGAATGCCCCATTCATGCCGCAATCGATTCCGGGCAGGATTGAGGTCGACGGAGTCCGAGCCTAGTCCGGGTCCGGCTTCTTGGTTTTGCGAGACTTGACCAGTCGCTTCTTCTCCGCCTCGGCTTCGGCCCTTATCTGCTCCTGTTCGGCGAAGTCGGCCTCGATCTTGTCGTCGTCCGTCGGCCAGGCCTTGGGCTTGTGGGCCTCGACCACGGCGCGCGGCGTCGAGGGGATCTCGATGTGTTCGCTGCTGAATTTTTCGAGGACGGCAAAACGGATGTCGTTCTGCGCGATGTTGCCGTTCATCACGTCGGCCAGGAACACGCGGATTTCGAATTCCAGGGCGGCGGGGCCGAAATTGGAAAACAGCACGAAGGGTTCGGGGTTCTTCAGCACCATCGGGTGGCTGCGGGCGATCTCCAGCAGGACGGCATGAACCTGCTTGACGTCGCTGCCATAGGCGACGCCGACCTTGATGTCGACGCGGCCGAGCTTGTTGCGGTGCGTCCAGTTGCCGACGGCGTTGTTGATCAGGTTCGAATTGGGCAGGATCACCGATTGCCGCTGGAAGGTTTCGATCTCGGTGGCGCGCACGCTGATCTTCTTGACCGTGCCGCTGACGTCGCCGGCAACGATCCAGTCGCCCACCTTGAACGGCCGCTCGGCCAGAAGGATCAGGCCGGAAACGAAATTGGACACCAC
>NZ_RZPF01000047.1:0-15201 GCF_004022735.1 Mesorhizobium sp. M7A.F.Ca.AU.001.01.1.1 | reverse complement strand
GCAACACCACCATCGCCGTCATTGCCACCGATGCGGTGCTCACAAAGGCTGCCGCCAAGCGCCTGGCGATGTCGGCGCATGATGGATTCGTGCGCGCCATCTGGCCGACGCACACGCCGGCCGATGGCGACCTTGTGTTCGCGCTGGCGACCGGCACGAGCGGTATCGAACTCTCCGCCGATGCAGCAATCGATCTCTACGCCGCCGCCGGCGCCACCATGGCGCGCGCCATCAGCCGAGGCGTCTATGCCGCGACACCTGCCGAAAACGATCTGTTTCCGGTCTGGTCGTCACGCATGAAGTGAAGCGATCAATCAGACCGGATCGGACTTTTCTTCCTCGAACGTCACCGCGACATCAGAATTCGCCGACAGCCAGACCTTCTTGCCGTCGACTTCGGCAATCAGGCTCAGGGGAATGTAGTGGTGATGGCCCTTGTGGGCGCCCTCGCCGCTATCGGCCTTGGTTAGCTTGATGCGCTGGCCATCGACCTTGTCGACAGTGCCGACATGCACGCCATCGGCGCCGACGACTTCCATATGCTCACGAATTTTGCTGGTGTCGGTCATGGTGGTTCTCCATTGGGACTGCCGACAATAACAAATGACGGGCCGATTGGATGCATCGGCTTTCGCACCGCACGACGTTTTGATTCCGTCGTGCTAGGGGATTGAAACGATCACGGGGGTGAAGACCGATGCGAATGCTCTTTCTGTTTGCCGTTGGCCTGCTTGCACAGCTTGCGACCTCGATCGCGGCTCATGCCGGCGATGTCGCTGAACTTGAGATCCTCGGCTTCACCAAGGACGGCAGCGTCTTCGCTTTCGAGGAATATGGCGTGCAGGATGGATCGGGCTTTCCCTATGCCAACCGCTACTACATCGACACCAGCACCGACAGCTTTCTGAAGGGCACGCCGATCCGGGTCCGGCTTGAGGACGAGAATGCCAAACTGGATGCGGTGCGCCTTCAGGCCCGGCAAAAAGGCGAATCCATTGTCAGCCAGGCCGAGTTGGACGCCAACCGCGGCATCACCGCGGGTTTCAACCCGGTGACCGAGCTTTCGGCGGATCCGCACCGGATGGCGGTCAATCCGCGCCCGATCTTCACTCCGGTCGACCCACCGCTCGAGTTCCGGCTCGACGAGTTGGGCATGAACAACGCCGATGGCTGCGAGAGCCAGGGCGAAATCAACGGCTTCCGGCTGCTGCGCATCGAGGCGCAGGATGGCGGCACGACCAAGCTGCTGCACGAGGACAAGGCGATACCGAAAAGCCGGGGTTGCCCGAACGGCTATCGCATCGGCGCCGTGCAGACCTTTTCCATGGACAGCCTCAGCGCCTATGCCGTGCTGATCGCGGTGCGCCAATACGGCTTTGAAGGCCCGGACTTTCGCTGGATCGCGGTGACCGGCCGCCTGTGACACCCCCTGCTCAACCCGCCGCGCGCGATCGTGCGCTGAACCGCCTTCGCCGCGCGATACCGACGCCGCGCACAGCACTTGTCGGCGCCTTGTTGTGGGCTGTGACAATGGGCGCCAGCGCGCTCCTCACCTTGTTTTTGGGCGACTGGGAGACGCCGGCGAAAATCCGCATTGTCACCATGCTGTTTGCGGCGGGAGCTGCGCTGGCCTTCCCGATCGGCCTGTTCGCGGCGCGGCTGGTCTCGCAGGGAAGACGCTGGGAAGTCGCTTTCGCCGCGGCCTTCGTGTGCCTAGCAGCGGCGACGATCGGCCTGACCGGCGGGCTGTTTGCCCTGCAGTACCGCTCCTACTACGCCGAGTGGCATGCGCCTGCTTTCACCCGCACCTGGGTCCTCCAGTTCGTCTTCACGACGTTGATTGCGCTCTATCAATTCGTGGTGCTGGGCATCCGGCTCTATTTTCCAGTTGGTTTCATCGCTCTGTTTGCCGCGGGCGTCTGGTTTGCGCGCCAGCGGCGTTGAGCATTTTGCTCGCCTCTGTTAGGACGCGGGCAAACTTCTCGATATGTCAGGACTGACCGATGATCCCTCGCTATTCCCGGCCGGAAATGGTCGCCATCTGGTCGCCAGAAACCCGGTTCCGCATCTGGTTCGAGATCGAAGCCTATGCCTGCGATGCGCTGGCCGAACTCGGCGTCATCCCCAGGGAAGCGGCAAAAACCATCTGGGAAAAGGGCAGTGCCGCAAAATTCGACGTCGAGGCGATCGACGAGATCGAACGCGTCACCAAGCATGACGTCATCGCCTTCCTGACCCATCTTGCCGAATTCGTCGGGCCGGACGCCCGCTTCATCCACCAGGGCATGACCTCGTCCGACGTTCTCGACACCTGCTTCGCCGTACAGCTGACCCGCGCCAGCGACATCCTGCTCGCCGATATCGATGGTCTGCTTGCAGCGCTCAAGCGCCGCGCCTTCGAGCACAAGAACACCGTCACCATTGGCCGCAGCCACGGCATCCATGCCGAGCCGACGACCTTCGGCGTCAAGCTGGCGCAGGCCTATGCCGAGTTCTCGCGCTGCCGCGAGCGGTTGGTGTACGCGCGTGAGGATATCGCCACCTGTGCGATCTCCGGGGCGGTCGGCACCTTCGCCAACATCGACCCCTATGTCGAGGAGCATGTGGCGGCTAAGCTCGGCCTGAAGCCCGAGCCGGTGTCGACACAAGTAATCCCGCGTGATCGCCACGCGATGTTCTTCGCCACGCTCGGCGTCATCGCCTCGTCGGTCGAGCGGCTGTCGATCGAGATAAGGCATTTGCAGCGCACCGAAGTGCTCGAAGCGGAAGAGTATTTTTCGCCGGGCCAAAAGGGCTCGTCGGCCATGCCGCACAAGCGCAACCCTGTGCTGACCGAAAACCTCACCGGCCTTGCCCGCATGGTTCGCTCCATGGCGATGCCGGCGATGGAGAATGTGGCGCTCTGGCACGAGCGCGACATTTCCCACTCCTCGGTCGAGCGCATGATCGGCCCTGACGCCACCGTGACGCTCGATTTCGCACTGTCGCGGCTGACCGGCGTCATCGACAAGCTGCTCGTCTATCCCGACAACATGCTGAAGAACATGAACAAGTTCCGCGGCCTCGTGCATTCGCAGCGTGTCATGCTGGCGCTGACGCAGGCTGGGTTGTCTCGCGAAGACTCCTACCGTCTGGTCCAGCGCAACGCCATGAGGGTGTGGGAGCAAGGCGCTGATTTTCTTGAAGAATTACTGGCCGACAAGGAAGTGACCGCTGCCCTGCCCGAGGCCGAAATCCGCGAGAAATTCGACCTGGGCTATCACACCAAGCACGTCGACACGATCTTCAAGCGGGTGTTTGGCAAAGCCTGAGGCAAAGCGCTATACCGTCGCTGGCCGCGAGCGGCAGGCTTCACCTTCTCCCCTGTGGGAGAAGGTGGATCGGCGCGCAACGCCGCGACGGTTGAGGGGTGCTCCAGCTTGGCGCAGCCCTCAAATCAAGCCTTGCCGGGAACAGTCCTGATCACCGTGCCCCATGGATCTTCGCGGGTCACCGGGCTGGTCACATTGTCCGAACGCATCTCCACCCAGGCCAGACCCGACCGGCTGGGATCGCGGCGGCCGGCGCCCGAACTCTGCCAGGCGTTGGCGCCGATGTGGTGGTGATAGCCGCCTGACGACAGGAACACCGCCTGGCCGCCATATTTGGCCACCGTGTCGAAGCCGAATTCCTGGTTCCACCAGGCTTCGGCGTCTTCCGGCCTGCCGACGCGCAGGTGGACATGGCCGACGACGCTGTTTTCCGGCGCGCCCTGCCAGCCGGCGTCACCCGCAGGCACTTCGGCAACGACGGACGGAATGTTCATCCGCTCGGTCGCCATCGCCACCTTGTCGCCATTCCACTTCCAGTCCTGCGGACGGCGGTCGGCATAGATCTCGATGCCATTGCCTTCGGGATCGGTCAGGTACAGTGCTTCGCTGACCAGATGGTCGGAAGCGCCCTCGATGGCGATCTTGTTTGATATGGCGTGGTTGATCCAGCGGCCGAGATCGGCACGGCTGGGCAGCAGGAAGGCCGTATGGAACAGGCCTGCGCTGCGAGGATCATCCGGCTTGGCCGAAGGATCGGCCTCGATGACCAGCAACGGACGGTTGGCGGCGCCCAGCGTGATCGCCCCATCGGCGCGGCTCAGTTCCTGCAGACCGACGATGCTGCGATAATATGCGGCAAGGCTTTCCGCGTCGCGCGCCTTCAGCCCGACGCGGGCAACGCTGACCGGGGTGGTGGCGGCAAAAGGCAACTCGCTCATCAAATGCTCCGTTCGACCGGCCTGCGATGAAGCTCCCAAAGCGAGAAACCCCACTCCGCCGATCATTGTACGTCGTGTCAGTTCCAAAGTCAGGGTTCCCGCGCACGGCTGTTTCTTTTCCTGACCACAGATCGTCCATCCGCATCGTTCACACAAGACGCGAAGAAGCGAACATGGTGTTCACTATTGTGATCAAACGTGGCGTTTCTGCCGGTTGCACGAAGCGATGCCGCTCGCTATCTCAGCGCCATGAAGGTCAGAGACGCAGATATTCTCATCGTGCCGGGCTACACCAATTCCGGCCCCGACCATTGGCAGAGCCGCTGGCAGTCGAAGCTGTCGACGGCGCGCCGCGTCGAACAGGCGGAGTGGTCGAAGCCGGTGCGCGAGGACTGGACGGCGAGCGTCGCCAAGGCGGTCAACGAGGCCGAGCGGCCGGTCGTCCTGGTCGCGCACTCACTTGGCGTCGCCACCGCAGTGCAAGCCATTCCGCAATTCCGCAAGCCGGTCGCCGGGGCCTTTTTCGTGGCGCCGCCCGATGTCGCCAATCCAAAGATCAAGCCAAGGCACCTGATGACCTTCGGCCCCTACCCGCGCGAACCGCTGCCTTTTCCTTCGATCGTGATCGCCAGCCGCAACGACCCGTTCTGCGCCTTCGATGTCGCCGAGGACATTGCCGGGGCCTGGGGCTCGCTGTTCATCGACGCCGGCGAGACCGGGCATCTCAGCGAGGATTCAGGATTCGGCCCTTGGCCCGAAGGCTCCATGACCTTCGCCAAGTTCCTGACGGACCTGTAATATATACGGTCAAAGCCTGAACACGAAGCTGCTCGGCAGGCCATCCGGCTTGCGTGAACAATAATTTAATGCAGATCGCGATAATCTCTCCAGCAACGGCGAACTCTGTTCGCCGAACGATTATATTCGCGCGTACTAAATAGCAATTATTCAAAGAAAGCCCATACTTGGCCAAGGATGCTTCACTCGAATTGTTAAGAGGTGTCGCCGCGCTCGTAGTTCTGAATGGGCATTGTTTGGGTGCTTTTGCGCCATTGATGGAAGGCGAGGGAGACTTGGCCGGGCAATCGCTCAAAACAAGCCTGGCTTTCGTCGCGTTCAATGGCGGCTCCGCCGTCTACCTGTTTTTCGTCCTGTCTTCCTACGTGCTCGTGAAGCGTTATTTTCAGACCAGCAAGGCACAAGATCTGCGGTTGGGTGCGATCAAGCGCCTGCCACGCCTGGCCGGCCCGGTACTCGTTACGACGCTGGCATCCTGCATCATCTTCAAGCTCGACCTGTATTTCATCAAGGATGCGGCCGCCGTCACCCAATCCGACTGGCTGAGAAGTTTCGGCAATGCTTCAAAGGTGCTATCGCCGGAGACTGCGAGTTTCGCCGACGCGTTTCTGCAAGGGGCGTGGCGGACGTTCATCTACGGCGACAACTATTATGACAGCAGTCTGTGGACCATGACGGTCGAGTTCTGGGGGAGCATGCTGACCTTCGCCCTCGCCCCGATCGTCTTTTTCCTTCAAGGCCGCTGGACGTTATCGTTCTGGGTCTGCATAGCAGCAGTCGTGTTCCTGGCGCTGCAAGTCAGTTACTTTCTTTGTGCCTTTCCGGCCAGCCTCTTGCTCTATCCGCTTCTCGCCATGGATTTTCGCCCGAATCGGTGGGTGAGAGGCGCCATGGTGATGGTTTCCCTGGCGCTGCTGGGTTATGCGGGGAGTGCCGTGGGCATATATCGCCCGTTCGCCGTGCTTGACGTGGCTTCCGATGTGGGCCTGCGGCAAGCCTGCGTGGCCATCCCGGCAAGCGTCATGTTGGTCTACGCGGTGCTGAGTGTGGATGAGCCTTTATCATGGTTCTCGGGTAAGGTGGCACGTTTTCTGGGCGAGCTGTCCTTCCCACTCTACCTCGTGCATGTACCCGTTATCTGCTCATTGGGGTCATGGGTTTTGTTGACAAGCGGTTCCACCGCACTCGGCGCCGCCGCCGCCATACTGGGTTCGATCCTCGCGGCGTTGCCGCTCATGACCTTCAACAACTGGTGGGTCCAGATGGTCGGCGCCCTGTTCAACAGGTTCAGGCGCGGCGGACCTATCGCCGCGGCGCCTGCGGCGTCGAGCGCCTAACCGCCCGGCGCTGTGACGGCAGTGCGTCCGGTTCGGGTTCAGGATCCGATCGAATCCTTGATGCCCTTGAGCAGGGTCTTTGCGCCCAGTGAAATCAGCGCATGCTCCGAGCCCATGGCCAGCAGGCGATAGCCCATCGACACGACCCGGCCGGCAATTGCCGGCTCGACAACGTAGATCGCCGCATGTTTGCCGGCCTTGCGGGTGCGCTCGGCCACCGACGCCACCGTCTCCATCATGCTTTCCAGCGTCGAATTGACCGTGGCGCCATTGCTCCAGGCGATCGAGAAATCCGACGGGCCCAGGAAGATGCCGTCGATGCCGGGCGTGTCGAGGATGCCATCGAGCGCATCGAGGGCTGCACGCGTCTCGACCATGGCGAAGGCCATGGTGCGCTGGTTGGTGTCGCGCAGCCAGTCGGCCTGGTCGCCTTGGCCGTGGCGGGGAAAAGCGTAGGTCGGGCCCCAGGAGCGCTCGCCGACCGGCGGGTATTTCATGGCGGCGGCGAACAGTTTTGCGTCGGCAACCGAGTTCACCATCGGCGCGATGACCGCCTCGGCGCCGAAATCGAGCGCGCGGCTTGCCATGTCGAAACGGCCAACGGGAATTCGCACCAGCGCCGGCTTGCCGGTAGCGAGCACCGGCACCAGGCCACGCAGCACGCTGTCTTCGTGATGGCCGCCATGCTGCATGTCGAGCGTGACGGCATCGAAACCCTGCTTGGCGACGATCTCGACCGTCAAGGCATCCGGCACACCGGACCATGCGGTGAACAACGTTTCATCGGCCGCGAGGCGGGACTTCAGGGACATGAACTCTTTCCTTGTTAGCGACCGCAGTTTCAGCCGGAAACGGCGGCAAAGGCAAAGAAAAACCGCCCGGATAGGCCGGGCGGTCGATTGGTCCAGCGTATGGCCGCGGGATCAGCGCATGGCCCGGATCAGGTGTTCTTGATCTGCTCGATCGCCTGCGCCATCAGTTCGTCCATGGTGCGGCGGATCTGGTGGTCCGACTGCTCGACGCCGGCCGCGTCGAAATCCCCGCGGATCTTGCGGAACACGTCGTGGTCGCCGGCCTCCTCGATGTCGGAGATAACCACTTCCTTGGCATAGGCGTCGGCATCGGCGCCGGACTTTCCGAGCTTTTCGGCGGCCCACAGGCCGAGCGCCTTGTTGCGGCGCGCCGAGGCCTTGAACCGAAGCTCCTCGTCGAATGCGAATTTACGCTCAAAGCCCTCTTCACGGTCTTTCATGCTGCTCATGGCGTCCCTCCGGGTCAAATTCGATTCGTTGGCGGTGAATATGTGCGTTGTCAAAGCACAAACCAAAAGGTCGCGGGCCGGTCAATATGCTTCATCGCATGCTGCGCTGCGGCATTTCAGTCCCGAAAGCGGTTGATTGGAAGGATTTGCCGATTGAGCAAACGATGTGATTGGGATAGACCCGGCATTGAACCCTACCGTAGCCGCACTATTTCAGGCAGACGGACAGGAAATGGTCTGATACCGCCTGTCCGGAACCCCAGAGAAAAATCAGATGAAAAATCGCCGCCGCATTTATGAAGGCAAGGCCAAGATACTCTATGAGGGACCCGAACCGGGCACGCTTATCCAGTTCTTCAAGGATGATGCAACCGCGTTCAACAAGAAGAAGCACGAGGTCATCGACGGCAAGGGCGTCCTCAACAACCGCATTTCCGAGTATATTTTCAACCATTTGAACCGCATGGGCATTCCGACCCATTTCATCCGCCGTCTGAACATGCGCGAGCAGCTGATCAAGGAAGTCGAGATCATTCCGCTCGAAGTGGTGGTGCGCAATGTCGCCGCCGGTTCGCTGTCCAAGCGGCTCGGCATCGAGGAAGGCACCGTTCTGCCGCGCTCGATCATCGAATTCTATTACAAGGCCGACGCGCTCGACGACCCGATGGTGTCGGAAGAGCACATCACCGCGTTCGGCTGGGCGAGCCCGCAGGAGATCGACGACGTCATGGCGCTGGCGATCCGCGTCAACGACTTCCTCTCCGGCCTGTTCATGGGCGTCGGCATCCAGCTCGTCGACTTCAAGATCGAATGCGGCCGCCTGTTCGAAGGCGACATGATGCGCATCGTCGTCGCCGACGAGATCTCGCCGGACTCCTGCCGCCTGTGGGACGTGGCGACGCAGGACAAGCTCGACAAGGACCGTTTCCGCCGCGACATGGGCGGCCTCGTCGAGGCCTACCAGGAAGTTGCCCGCCGCCTCGGCATCATGAACGAGAACGAGCCGCCGCGCCCGACCGGCCCGGTGCTCGTCGCCTCGACCGACGGCCTCAAAGGCAAGCCGCACTGATCGCGGTTTGCGACCCGATAATCAGAACAGGAGCATGTCCAGCGTGATCAAGGCCCGCATTACCGTCACCCTCAAGAACGGCGTGCTCGACCCGCAGGGCAAGGCGATCGAACACGCATTGTCCGGCCTGGGCTTCGGCGGCGTCGGCACGGTGCGGCAGGGCAAGGTGTTCGACGTCGAGCTGGCGGAAAGCGACAAGGCCAAGGCCGAAGCCGACCTCAAGGCCATGTGCGACAAGCTGCTGGCGAATACGGTGATTGAGAATTACGCGGTGGAGATAGGCTGATTGAACTCAGTCTTTGCAAAACATGCAAGCAACGTTGTGGAGCTATTCCACCGACTCGACGATGCAATAGCCCGTGGCTTTCTGGATAAATTTCCACCAGAGCCGGGTGTGTATTTATTCTTGGAGGATGGCACTCCCGAAAGAATCGGGCGTACGAACAATCTCTCACAGCGATTAAAGAACCATCTCCGGCAAGATCATGGTTCTGCTGCGTATGCCTTCAAACGCGCTCGTCAAAAGCTAGGGCTAAAGCCCACATATCGCAAAGGTTCCGGCAGGAAAGACCTTCAAAAAGACCCGGCTTTCGTTGAAGTTTTTCGGGCAGAGATCGAGCGATTGAAGACACTCAGCGTGAAATATGTGGTTGTTGAAGACATTGCAGAGCAGTACCTGCTCGAAATTTACTCAGCAATCGAATATGGGTTCGCCCTAGACGAGTTTGGGAATCACTAAGAAAATGAAATCCGCCGTCGTCCTCCTGCCTGGCCTCAATCGCGACCGCGACATGATCGCGGCGCTGACCAAGATTTCGGGAACACCGCCGGTCACCGTCTGGCAAACCGACACCGAAATCCCCGATGTCGATCTGATCGCCATTCCGGGCGGTTTTTCCTTCGGCGACTATCTGCGCTGTGGCGCGATCGCCGCGCGCATGCCGGTCATGCGGGCAGTGGCCGAAAAAGCGGCCGCGGGCGTGACGGTCATCGGCGTCTGCAACGGTTTCCAGATCCTGGTCGAGGCCGGCTTGTTGCCGGGCGCCTTGATGCGCAACACCTCGCTGAAATTCGTCTGCCGGCAGGTGAAGCTCGAGATCACCAATGCCAACACCATGTTCACCCGCCGCTATCAGCCGGGCCAGATCATCCGCTCGCCGGTCGCGCATCATGACGGCAATTATTTCGCCGACGCCGACACGCTTGCCCGTCTCGAAGGCGAAGGCCAGGTGGTGTTCCGCTATGCCGAGGGCACCAACCCCAACGGCTCGATCAACGACATTGCCGGCATCGTCAACAGCCAAGGCAATGTGCTCGGGCTGATGCCGCATCCGGAAAACCTGATCGAAGCAGCTCATGGCGGTACCGACGGCCGCGGACTGTTCGAGAGCGCCCTCGGCATCGCTGCCTGACGATATCGAAGCGAACAGCTTGAAAACAGCCGGACATTCCTGTCTCTTTGGAGCAAGTCTGGTTCATTGGGGAGAGAGACGGTCATGAAACTCTATTCGCGGCCGTTGTCGCCCTACTCGTCGATCGTGCGGGCATTGGCCTACATCAAGGACGTGCCACTCAAGATCATCGCGCCGCCGCCCGGTTTTCCCATCCCGGAAGAGTTTCGCGCCATCTCGCCGATGAACCGGATTCCGGTGCTGATCACCGGCTCGGGCGAGACGATCGTCGAATCGGTGGTCATCGCCGAATATCTCGAGGAACGGTTTCCAGAACCGGCGCTGCTGCCCCCCGATTCCAAGGACCGTGCGCTGGTGCGCATGTTCGCCCGCATCACCGATCTCGATGTGCTGACCCCGTTGATGAAGCTTTTCGAGCTTCATTCCGTGCCGAAGCGCAACAATGCCGAGATCGACGCTCAGTTCGCCCGCCTGCATCATGGACTGGCGGCAATCGAGGCCCGTATGGCGCAAGGGCCCTTCGCACTCGGCGACGACATCAGCTTCGCCGATGCCTGGCTGACGCCGACGCGGTTCATCTTCAACAATTTCCGCGCCATGACAGGACGCCACGACCTGCTCGACGCCTATCCCAAATTCGACGCCTACCAGCAGATCGCCTCGCAACACCCGGCATTGTCGCGTGTGTGGGGCGAGATGACCGACGGCTTGAAAATCTTCCTGTCCGAGCTTGAGATGGGTGCCGCTTGATCAAGTCGAGGACGATCGCGCTGGTCGCCGCGACGGGCTTTGTGCTGGCATCCTGCCAGTCGACGCCAAAGAGCACGCCTGTTCCCTCGGGCAAAAGTGCAGCGCTGCTGGCCATGGAACAAGTGGCGATCGCCGCCCACAAATGCTGGATCGCCAGCAAGGACCCGGCCTTCAAACCGTATCAGATGGCCAATGAGCTGAATTCGTTCAGCGGCACGCCGCGTTTCCTGCTGGTTCCGGCCAAGCACTATGGCGGCAAACCTTTGCTGGTCGTGCAGGCGCAAGGCAATTCTAGCCGTGTCGACGTCTTCGGACCGCTGATGAACGATCCGCTCGGCGCCCGCATCGGCTCCGACATTTCCCGCTGGCAGGCCGGCAATCCGGCCTGCGCCGCGACGGCCTAGCCCATGGGCCGGTTCCTGCAGATTGTGGGGCTGGTCATCGGTCTGGCCGGGCTCATCCTGCAGTTCTGCATCAGCATTCCTGCATCGATGGAAGCAGGCCGCAGCCTGCTTGGCTCCGTCATTTTCGTCTTCAGCTTCTTCACCATCCTGACCAACATCGGCGCGGTGCTGGTGTACACGTCGCTGCTGTCACCCACCTTCTATGCCTGGCTGCCGGCCTTTGCAGGGGCGCGGATGCGCACCGGCGTTGCGGTTTCGATCGCACTGGTCTTCATCATCTACGCAACGGTTCTGGCACGACTCTGGCAGCCGCAGGGACTGTTCCTGCTCTGCGATGTTCTCCTGCACTACGTCACGCCGGTGCTGTTCGTGCTGTGGTGGCTGATATCGGGCGCCGACGGCCGGACACGCTGGAGCGACATTTCGTGGTGGGTGATCTATCCCATCGCTTATCTGGTCTATGCGCTGGTGCGGGCGCCGCTTGCCGGCGAGGTGCCCTACCCTTTCCTGAACATCGCCAAGAACGGCGCGACCAGCGTCGTCATCTCAGCTGCAGCCATCACCGGACTTTTCCTCGTGCTGTGCGTGGTCGCCGTCCTTGCGGACCATGCCGTTGCACGCACCAGGGCGTCGAGGGTCCGTTAGAACTGTGCGGACCTTCTGTCCGGATTTCCCGGGACCATCATCTTTCCCAAACCGGTTCCCACTTTTGGGATCACGGTCAGTCCCAGAACGGCCTGATGCCCTCGCGGTGGGCGTCGCAGCGCGTGACGCCGATATCCTTGAGCTGGTCGTCGGTCATCTCCAGCAGAGCCAACCGGCTGCGGCGGCGATCCAGCAGGTTGTCGATCCATCTTGCCAGCGACCTCAGCACGCGCACAAGGCGGCTGACAAAGCCGCGCTGAGCCGACGGGCGTGTCGATTGGGCCGATAATGCAGCGCTCGAATGACGTATTGTCACGATTGTATTCATTTTCTTTCTGCCAAAGTCCTAAATTGTACCCTTTTGGCACGCGATTGATATGTATTGACTCATCTATCGGTGCAATATAGAAAATTGTCACCATGACAAATTGGCTTCCAGATCTCACTGCCGGCTCCGGCCCGCTGTATCAGCGGCTGGCGGATTCCATCGAGACGGACATCGATCGGGGCGTGATCGATGCCGGCGCAAAGTTGCCGCCGCAGCGCGACCTCGCCTACGACATCGGCACCACCGTCGGCACGGTCGGCCGGGCCTATCAATTGCTGCGCGAGCGTGGGCTGGTGAGCGGCGAGGTCGGGCGTGGAACCTATGTGCTCGGCCAGCGCGCGAAGCCGGATTTTCCGGCTCCGGACGTCGGCGGCGAAGGCACGCGCTATATCGATGCGCCTAAAGGCAAGCTGCGTTTCGACAGCACCGCAGCACCTGATATCGGCCAGGGCGACATTGTCGCCGGTGTCCTGTCGCGCACGGCGCAAGACCATCCGCATGAGATTTCGAGCTACACCAGGGATTTCCCCGAACGATGGTACGAAGCCGGCGCCCGCTGGTTGGCGCGCAATTCCTTTCGCCCGGATGCCGACACCATCGTTCCCACGCTCGGCACCCATGCGGCGGTGATGGCGGCGATCGCGGCGCTCACCATGCCTGGCGACTATGTTGCCTTCGAGCACCTCACCTACTCGCAGGTTTCCCGCAGTGCCGGCTTGATCGGCAGGCGCACCGCGTTGGTGGCATCGGACGATGAAGGCATCGATCCGCAGGATTTCGAGCGCGTCTGCGCGCAAAAGCATCCCAAGATGATCTTCCTGATGCCGACGGCGCAGAATCCGACGCTGGCCACCTTGTCGGCGGCGCGCCGCGAAGCGATCGCCCATGTCGCACGCGAATACAATGTCGTCCTCATCGAGGACGACCTCTATGGCAATCTGACCGATGATCCGACGCCGTTGCTGGCCGAATATGCTCCTGAGAGGACCATTGTCGCGGGCGGCCTGTCGAAGTCGGTCGCAGCCGGTGTGCGCGGCGGCTGGCTTTCCTGCCCGCCCGCCTACCGCCACCGCATCCGCGTCGCCCACAAGATGATGACCGGCGGCATGCCCTTCCTGCTGGCGGAGGTGAATACAAGGCTGGTGCTGTCCGGTCAGGCGGATGAGATACGAAAGCGCAGCATCGCCGAAATCAGCGCCCGCATCGCCATCGTACGCGAGACTTTGGCCGGCTTCGCCTTCAAGTCGCATGACAGGGTGCCCTTTGTCTGGCTGACCCTGCCCGACCCCTGGCTTTCCGGCACCTTCAAGAACGCTTGCCTGGAGCACGGCGTGCTGATCGACGACGAGGACGAATTCAAGGCCGGCCGTTCCGAGCAGGTTTTCCATGGCGTCCGCTTCGGCGTTTCGCAGCCGAGACAGCGCGGGGATATCGCTGAAGGCGTTGCGGTGATCCGGCGACTTCTCGATGAAGGCCGCGCCGGCTACGACAGCTTCTCCTGACACTGCGTGGCTTTGTCCGGTTTTCCGTCGTTTTTCGTCAATCCATGGGTGTATCGGCCGCAAGGCTTGCGATAAGACGGGACTCAAAATCCCAACGTCCCGGATAAAAATCGCCGCCCATGACCATTTCCAATTCCGTGCCGATCACCCCCGAGCTCATTGCCTCACACGGGCTCAAGCCCGACGAGTACCAGCGCATTCTCGACCTCGTCGGGCGCGAGCCGAGCTTCACCGAACTCGGCATCTTCTCGGCGATGTGGAATGAGCACTGCTCCTACAAATCCTCGAAGAAATGGCTGCGCACGCTGCCGACCACCGGACCTCAGGTCATCCAGGGGCCGGGCGAGAATGCTGGCGTGGTCGACATCGGCGATGGCGACTGCGTCGTCTTCAAGATGGAGAGTCACAACCACCCATCCTACATCGAGCCCTACCAGGGTGCGGCGACCGGCGTCGGCGGCATATTGCGCGACGTCTTCACCATGGGCGCGCGGCCGATCGCGGCGATGAATGCGCTGCGTTTTGGTGCGCCCGACCATCCCAAGACCAGGCACCTCGTTTCAGGCGTGGTTTCCGGCGTCGGCGGCTATGGCAACGCGTTCGGCGTGCCGACGGTCGGCGGCGAGGTCAATTTCGATGCCCGCTACAATGGCAACATCCTGGTCAACGCCTTTGCAGCGGGCCTTGCCAAGACCGATGCGATCTTCCTGTCCGAAGCCAAGGGAGTCGGCCTGCCGGTCGTCTATCTCGGCGCCAAGACCGGCCGCGACGGCGTCGGCGGCGCCACCATGGCTTCGGCCGAATTCGACGACAAGATCGATGAGAAGCGTCCGACAGTGCAGGTCGGCGATCCCTTCACCGAAAAGTGCCTGCTGGAAGCCAGCCTCGAACTGATGGCCTCGGGCGCCGTCATCGCCATCCAGGACATGGGTGCGGCCGGCCTCACCTGCTCGGCGGTCGAAATGGGCGCCAAGGGCGACCTCGGCATCGAGCTCGATCTCGACAAGGTGCCGGTGCGCGAAGAGCGCATGAGCGCCTACGAAATGATGCTTTCGGAAAGCCAGGAGCGCATGCTGATGGTGCTGCGTCCGGAAAAGGAAAAGGAAGCCGAGGCGATCTTCCACAAATGGGGGCTCGACTTCGCCATCGTCGGCAAGACCACCGACGATCTGCGCTTCCGCGTGCTGCACCAGGGCGACGAGGTTGCCAACCTGCCGATCAAGGATCTTGGCGACAAGGCTCCGGAATATGACCGGCCGTGGATCGAACCGAAGAAGCCGGCGCCGCTGGCCGCCAATGATGTTCCGCAAGCCGATGTTGCAGACGCGCTCCTGAAGCTGCTCGGCGGTCCCGACCTGTCTTCGCGCCGCTGGGTGTGGGAGCAGTATGACACGCTGATCCAGGGCAATTCGCTGCAGCTTCCAGGCGGCGATGCCGGCGTGGTGC
>NZ_RZPF01000480.1:0-5233 GCF_004022735.1 Mesorhizobium sp. M7A.F.Ca.AU.001.01.1.1 | reverse complement strand
CTGCCCGATAGATACCGGATCGCCCCAAAGCTCGCCGGCGCCTGCGTGCTCGGCATGGCGTTGGCGCTGTCCGTCCACGGCTTCGCCGAGGCGCGATCAGCACTTTCGGAGCGGCCGCCGCTGCCGGCGATGGGGCCCAGCCTGCGCAAGGCCGTCGCCTTTAGAACCGCCGAGCAGCCGGGAACGATCATCATCCGCAAGGACGAGAAGGCGCTTTACCTGGTGACCCGCCAGGGCCAGGCGCTGCGCTACCAGATCAGCGTCGGGCGCGACGGGTTCGGCTGGACCGGCATCGTCAAGGTGGGGGCGAAGACCGAATGGCCGGAGTGGCGCCCGCCGCAGGAAATGCGGGCCCGCCAGCCGGAGCTGCCGAAAATGGTGCCCGCCGGCCCCTACAATCCGCTCGGCGCAAGGGCGCTCTACCTGTCTCGGGACGGGCGCGACACGCTCTACCGCATACACGGCACCAACGACCCGTCGGGTGTCGGCTTCGACGGGACATCGGGCTGTTTTCGCCTCACCAACACGGATGTGATCGATCTTTTCAAACGCGTCGCGGTCGGCGCAAAGGTGGTGGTCCAATGACGATGATCAGCGAACCGGACATGCCGGCGATCGATATCGGAAACCAGGAACAGCGCGAACCGGCTGCCGCCGGGAAACCCAGCAAGGCAAAGACGATCGCCGTCATCGTCGCCGGCGGCGCGCTTCTGATCACCGCAGTCAACATGGCGGCCGCGGTCTATCTCTATCGGGGCATGAGCGACCTGCGTTTCGTCGAGGCGCGGCTGGAGCAGCTCGGCGCATTCGAGCAGCGGATCGCAGCCCGGCTCGACACGGTCAACAACGGTTTTCAGAGCCGGTTCGAGAAACTGGACAGCCAGTTGCAAGGCAGCTTCAACGAGATCGATGCCAGCATTGCCCGGCTTGGGCAGACTATGCCGGTCGCCGGCGGCGAGGCCATGCCGGGCGTGGAAGAACCGTCCGAAATCGCCACCAGCACGCTGGCGCAAGCGCCCGAAGCCCTCGGCGGCGAGAGCGCGAGCGAACCCGGCGTCATCGAAGCGCCCGCACCCAGGAGGAGAATCGCATCGGCGTCGCCCCCTGCTCCCAGCTCCAATTACCAGCGCATCCAGCAGCCCGACGGCAAGGTCTATTACCGCCGGATCAACTAGACCCAGCAGAGCCCGGATCGTGCAAGGTGTAAGTGGCGAACGATCTAGAGATCGCGCTGCAGCGCCAGGATGCGGATGGCCCGGACGGACCGCTCCCGCGCCTCGGTGAGGAAGGCGATGTGGCAGTAGGCACAGGCCACGAAGCCCAAAAGCAGCACCAAGCTGTTCTTGAAGGTGAAATCGACGGCCAGCGAATAGGGAAGACCCTTGGGCGACGTGAATTCGGCAATCGTGCTTGCCGTTTCCGAATGGCTGCCGACCGCGATCATCAGCCCGGCGAAAATCAGGGCGATATGGTTGGCGAGGAAGAAGAAAGCCGACCGCTTGGCGTGGCACGCCATCCAGCAGACGATCGATGCGGCGGCAAGGATAGCGGCTTCGAAAGCCATGGAACCGCCCAGCCAGACATCCACCTGCTGCCAAAGCACCGTCGACAAGGGGCGCAGTTCAAGCCATAGCCACCATGCGGTGGGGCTGGCTGGATAGATGCCCAGCAACAAGGTCGCCATGCGCTCCCCTGCCAGGACCGCCAGAATGAGAAACGGAAAGGCGAAAAGCAGGAGCGGCTTGCGTTTCATGTTCCCTCGACAATCTGCAGGCCAGGATAGGCCGCATAGATTGCGCAAGGCTTAACAACCCTACTTCCGGCCCTCTCCCGATTGCGAGCGTTCGAGGACGGCGAAGAAGATCACGGTGAGCAGAAGCACGATCAGCAGCAGCACGAACGCGGCTGCCGCGCCTTCGTTGAGCGAAAGGCCGAGAAAGGCACGGCGATAGGCAAAGAAGCTCAGCACTTCGGTCGCGTTGCCCGGCCCGCCCTTGGTCAGGACATAGGGCAGATCGTAGGTCCGGAATTCGTTGATCAGCTGGATGATGATGGTGATCGCCGCGACCGGCCGAAGCATCGGCAGCGTGATGTAGAGGAATTGCTGCCAGCCGCGCGCGCCGTCCACTTCAGCAGCCTCATAGGGATCGCGCGGCAAAGCGGCGAGCCCCGCGGCGAGGATCAGCACGACGAAGGACATTTGCTGCCAGATGTCGATCGCCGCCATCGTCCAGAGTGCCATGCCTGGCGTGCCTAGCCAGTCGAGGCGCGGCAGGCCTGATATCTCCATGAGATGATTGGCGATGCCGAGATTGGGCTGGAGCAGCATGCGCCAGATCAGGGCGACGCTGATCGGCGACATCGCCATGGGAATGGTCAGAACCGCGAAATAGACCGGCTTCATCCGGACCGTCCGGTTGAGCATCAGGGCAATGCCGAGCCCGATCACGAATTCGCCGACCACGGTCACCGCCGAATAGCGCACGGTGAGCCAGAGCGCGTTCCAGAACAGCTCATCGCCGATCATCGAAGCGAAATTCTTGAACCCGACAAGCGGCAGGAGCTGCGGCTTGATCAAGGTCATCGAGGAGATCGAGAGGATGCAGGCATAGGCCAGGGGAAAGCCCATCACGATCGCCAGCAGCAGCAGGCCGGGCAAGGCAAAGGCCCAGCCGGTCCGCCACTCGCGGCCACGGGCAGCCCATCCTTTTTTGATCGCATTGTGCATCGTGGCCGAGCCTTGGTCGGGGTGGCGTTGCTGATCTCGTCAAGATCCGGGGTCTGGAAAATCCGGCGCGGCTGACATCGCCGCGCCGGGTCTCCTTGCCGAGCCGGACCGCTATTTGTCGAGGAGCCCCTGCAGGCCGTCGGAAGCTGCCTTCAGCGCCGCGTCCGATGTCGCCTGGCCGCCAGCCGCCAGCGAAAGCTGGGTACCGAGCAGATCCTCGTATTGCGCCGAATAGGTGAAGATCGGGAACGACTTGCCGGTCGCCACCACATCCTGGGCGGTCTTGTAGAAGGGATATTTCGCCAGCACCGCCGCATCGGCATAGACATCGCTGCGCACGGGCGCGTGGCCCTCGAGCGCGCGCTTCACCGAAACATCCTTGCTCTGCACCCACTGGATGAAGGTCCAGGCGGCTTCCTGCTCTTCCGGCGACGTGTTCTTGGGAATGCCCCAGCCCCAACCGCCGCTCTCGCCATGGCCGCCCGGCATCACCGACAGGCCGACCTTGCCGGCGACCGTCGGACACTTCACGGCATCGTCCATCTGCGGCAGCATCCACCAATAGGTGACCATGCTGAAGGCGGAACCGCTGCACATCAGACGCATGGTGTCGTCGAGCGTGGCCGACACGGCACCCTGCTGGGCGCCGTGCTGGAGATTGTCGACATAGAGATCGAGCGCCTTCTTGGCCTCTGCCGTGTCGAGGCTCGCCTTGCCGTCGGCATTGAGATAGCTGCCGCCGGCGGAGAACAGGTAGTTGGAGAATTCCATGCTGTTGGGATCGCCGCGCTGGCCCTGCATCGCGGCCCCGGCGACACCGGCATTGGCCTTCATGAATTTGGAAATCGCCACATAATCTTCGAGCGTCGTCGGCAAAGCGAGCTCCTTGCCGGTTGCCGTCTTGTAGGCGGCCTTGAGCTTCTCGTCGCCGATCAGGTCCTTCCGGTAGAGGAGGCCCATCGAGTAGTTGTACATGGGCACCAGGAACAGCTGGTCCTCGGTTCGGCCGAGCAGGTCAAGCGTCGAGGGAATGAAGGGGCTCAGATCGTATTTGGATTTCTCGACGAAGGGTTTCAGGTCGGCCAGCCAGCCGGCCGCCGGAAATTCGCCGGCCCACAGGAAGTCGACCTCGAGCACATTGTAGTAGCTCTGCGGCGCGGTCAGCTGCGACACCAGCTTGTCGTGCATGTCAGGATAGCCGATCTTCTCAAACTCGACCTTGATGCCGGTCTGCTTCTCGAATTCGGGCAACAGCGCTTCAATGATCTTGGTTTCCGGCACGTCCTCCATCAAGGCGTGCAAGGTGATGGGCTCAGCCGCCCTGGCCGGAAGCGATGCGCTGACAACAGCTGCCCCGCTCACGGCCGTCATCAGCATTTTGATCAAGGTCTGCTTGTTCCAAGTCATAACTCTCTACTCCTCTTTCCCTCTGGACGCGGCGGTGATCCCGCCACGATTTCATAACCGGCTAGCGAGCCATGTCGGCTCTCGGAGCGGCCGGCCTATTTCACGCTGCCGAACGTCAAGCCCTGGACGATGAAACGCTGGATGAAGCGGGAAGCCACGACCAGCGGCAGGATGGCAAGGACGACGCCGGCAGAAACCTTGGCGATCTGGACGCCGTTCGAGGTCTGCAACGCCGCAAGCGCAACCGGTATGGTTGCCGTCTTCGGCCCGCTCAAAACCAGGGCAAACAAAAACTCATTCCAAGCCAGGATGAAGCCGAGCACGCCGGCGGCCGCGATACCGGGCATCGACACCGGCAGGACAATACGCCAGAAGGCGCCCCAGGCGGTCGCGCCGTCGGTCATCGCCGCCCATTCCAGATCGACTGGAATGCCCTCGAAGAAGCCCATCAGGATCCAGGTCAGGAAAGGCAGGTTGAGCGCGGCATAGACGATGATCAGCCCCGTCAGCGAATTGCTGAGCTCCAGGCTTCGGAACAGCGTGAAGGTCGGCAGCACCAGCGCCACGGGCGGCAACATCTGCGTCGCCAGAACGGCAAAACGCGCCCAACGACCGCCCGTGCGGAAGCGGGCGAAGGCATAGCCGGTGGTGGCGGCAAAAGGCAATGCGAGCAGAACCGAGCCGAGCGCGACGATCAGGCTGTTGAGGTACGACTGACCGAAGCGGCTCGACAGCAGCGCCGAATAATTGTCCGTCGTAAAGGCCGGCATCAGCTCGTTGCTGTAGGACAACTGCTCGGGGACGAAGCTTGTCCGCAGCACCCAGAGCGGCGGCAGCAGCACGATGGCGCAGACGACAATCAGCCCGAAATGCAAGCCGAAGCGGCGACGAAAGGCCGGCCGTTCGTTTCTGTCCATGCTGGTCATCGCGTGGCCCCCATGAGGCTCGGCCGCGCGATGACCAGTTCGGTTTCGGGATCAAAGAGGTGCATCGGCAGCGGGTCGATGTAGAGTTCGACCATCGAGCCGACGGGCGCCGTGAAATAACGGCTGAGGCGGGCGGCGGTCTCAAACCGCCTGTCCCCCCCCCCGGGGGGAG
>NZ_RZPF01000479.1:0-5235 GCF_004022735.1 Mesorhizobium sp. M7A.F.Ca.AU.001.01.1.1 | reverse complement strand
GAATAGGCCGGAGCAAAAGGGCGGATTCGGCTGAGACTTTCGGCGCGCTTTCCCGGTCCGGGAGTCAAAAAGCCTGCTGGTTATTGGAAATGTCGTTCAAGGCGTTTGCCGGTGCTGCACCGGATCGGCGAGGAACGACACCGCAATCAGGTCGTCGCCATCGATCCGGCCGTGACGATCTTCCATGATGGCCGCGACCTTTTGAAAGGTTTTCATTTCGGCATCCGTCACCCGCGCATCGCGCATCCGGGCCTGGAGATCGGCCAGGCGAACGCCCAAAGCAGGGGATGTCACAGCTTTGCTTATCATCTTCACTCGTCCTGATTGGAAACTGACATGGGCAACCCGCCGCCATGGCTGGCGGCGGGTTTGGGACAATTCCAAGTTCAGTCGTAGACCTTGACGATCTTGCGGGTGCCCGGATCCACCAGGACGGTGCGGTTGTCGACCACTACGTAGCGGTATTTGACGTCGGGGATCTCATGAAGCTCGACCGTATCCGGCAACGCGCTACCAACATTCAGTTCCACGCCGGGAATCTTGACCGAAGCGAGGGGCTGCTTCTTCACATACTCGCGGATGACCGTGTCCTGTTCAGGCTGGATGACAACGTCCTGAGCGGCAACGGCGCCCACTCCGGCCAACAGCAACAGCGCCGCTGCGGCGCCCGTTAGGTGCATTTTCATACTGTTTCTCCTTGCGAGTCAGCATGACAAGATCGTCCAACGCTGACGGCAACTGAACTTGAGCCAACTGAAAATGTTCCTCAGATTGGGCTTCGGTCGGATGCTGTCTGCGACTTAAGTCTGGCCCGAGAGCGCATTGGTCTTACCGACGGGAACGGCTCTCTGTTCACGGCTGTTTGTCTCCCGGAATTCGGAGAAACAGATGGACAAAAGTGTTGGCCAAGCGCGCTGGTTGCTCGCACCGATTTTCGCGACAGCCGTTACCTTTCTGGTGATGGGAATAGTCCTTGGCTGACATGTCGTCGATCGGCGCAGCAACGTCCCTTCCTGCGCTGAGAGGGTTCGCAAGCCGCTTCGGCGCCTGGCGAACCCTCTATCTTCACCATACGCCGGCCTGCTCGTCGCTATCGTCCAGCAGTTGCTCGTTCAGTTTGCCGCTCGGTTATCGGGCCGTGTGTATCGATCGAGCCGGCGGCGAAGACAAGACACGTTGATCCGTAGGCTGCTCGCTGAAGTAAAGCGAACTGCCGAGAATGAGGAACACGATGCCCACCGCCGTCAATCCAACCATGAGCACGGCAATCGCCGTTCCTGGGCCATAGCCTGTCTTGATGATGGTGGATCGGTGGGCCATCGCGGCGTTCTCCAGACACCCGGCGGTGCCGAGTTCTGCGACAAACGACAAGCGAGGCCCGATGTTCCCTCGTTGGAAGACTCAATCGGTCACTTTGGGCTTTTGCTTTTTCCTGTAGGACCAAGGTCTTATCTGCCGAGCGCAAAGGTCCAAGGGGCCTTGTTCAGTTCCGATAATGTCCCTTGGATGTTCCGTTACTTTAGGTAAACCTGATATATTGCCTGGGCGGAAAACTTAGCTGGCCAAGCAAAATCGCCCGCGAACCGGGCATGGAAAATGTGGCTTTGGCAAGTTCAACAACAGGCAGTCATGTCTCGGGCGACGAATAGCTCACGTCTCGTCGAATCCGCCCTCTCGGGTCTGATCGTGCGTGATTGCGGCTTCTTCCTCATCATCGGGGAGGGCGTCGTCGCTGTCCTGGTACGCGTTATCGTCGTCCTCGTCCGGCAGATCGCCGTCTTTTTCGACGCCGTAACGCATGTCGCCGTTTTCCGGCGCGGACTCTGGCAGGATCTCGCCGCCCTTGATTGCATCCCAATCCTGCTGCTCGATGGTCGGCCCATCCGCCCTCGGTGCGTCATCTTCGATGTCGGCGCTTGGTTTGTTGCGAGGTGCCATGCTGGCCTCCAATCGTTGAAGAACTGGAGGCGAAACTCGGCGTGCCGGCGTTTGTTCCGGACCCGAAGTGCAAAGACCGGCGTGCTTCTGGATTGTCGACGGCTGGCGTGTCAGCCCAGCCCGCCAGCACCGCGGCCGCGGCCCGCACAGTTGCCAAGTTGCCGTGCAAATGGAGAACGCATTGCGGCGACTGACCCCTTACTTGCGAAGTTGCTAAAATAATGAAATGTTGTCCGCGGGAAATGAAATGAGGCAGGGACTGGTTGGAACCGGCGCGGTTTCGACGGTTTTGGAAACCATGTATTTTGGACAGTTTCTGGTAGGAATGTCAGCCACGGCCGTCATCGTCGCGGTCTGGACCTATATGACCACCGGCTCCTTCTGGGAGGCATTTGCCTGGACGATAGCGACGCTGCTTGTCCTGCAGGTCGGCTACTTCGTGCTCGTCGTGAGGCTGATCTTCAGGCGCGCACATGACATCGTGCCGAGCCAGGATCCGGTAGACGCCTTTCCGCCATTGCATCGCGACGGTGTCCAGCTTTGAGACCGGGTGACCGGGACCGATCAGGAATGGCGTTTCCATACCAGGCCGTCCACTCGAGCGCGTGCGCCGGGGCGCTCGGGGAACGTCGCCACCAGCGCGATCACGACCGACGGCAAGGTGTTTGGTCGCTGAGACGGCTTCTGAGCATATCCCTGCTGGAGATTTCGGCCAGCGTTATCATGGGAACAGGATGCATGCGCGACCGCTCCGCATTGTGCTCAGGCCGACAGGTTGGGAACAAGTGCTGATGCTTCGCGTTCTCTGGCAGTGCCGATGAGGTTGCCGCCTCCATCGGTGCCGTTATGGCTCGCTCTGCTCCCGGCGGGGCGAGCCCTTTTCGTGCTGGAGCCTTTCAAATCGTCCAGATGAAGAGGCGGATGCGCGGCCGATTTGGCGCACTGGTGCTCAGATTGAATTTTTTCCCTTTAAATATCCGTACATATCTGTGCAAGTTTTCAAACTCTTGAATGCTGTCTGCCGAATGTTTGATCAGCAACCAATCAATATCCAGGCTGCAATCGTAATATCTTCAATTCTGAAGTTACGATGGAACCGCATGGCAGCGGTGGAGTTTTTATGGAGGGCGGAATTCAGTTATCACTAGGAGATGGCCATGAGACTTTATCTTACGAGCGCGGCGACCGCCGTCGTCCTGATGGGCGGGATTGGTGCGGCGCTGGCGGAAAACGTCGTCGTCGTCCAGCCGGAGCAGGAGACAGTCGTTCGCGAATACATCAAGAGAGAACCGCTTGCCTCGGTGAACCTTCTGGGCGTCGAGCTCAAGCTCGGCTCGTCGGTGCCGGATACGGTCGAACTGCGTGAGGTGCCCGACGTCAAATACCGCGTCGCGGTGATCAACGACCAGACGGTCCTCGTCGATCCGGAGACCCGCCAGATTGTTGAAGTGCTGCACTAGGGATTCCGCAGTACTGGACCTTGGGAAAAACCCGCCCCGACGTCGCGTCGGGGCGGGTTTCCTTTGCCGCGACCCGCGATGGCCTATTCGGCGGCCAGTCTATCCTGCGTCTTGGTCTCGAAATCGCTGGCGTCGTGGCGTTCATGCAGTTGCATGGCAGGCTCACCGAAGGCGCGGTTGACCATGCGCCCGCGCTTGACCGCCGGGCGGGCGTCGATGGCCTTCGCCCAACGCTGCACATGCTTGTACTCGTGCACCGACAGGAACTCGCCGGAATCATTGTACATGCGGCCGAGTGCCAGCCCGCCATACCAGGGCCACACCGCCATGTCGGCGATGGAATAGTCCTTGCCGCCGAGATATTCAGTCTCGGCCAACCGGCGGTCGAGCACGTCCATCTGACGCTTCACCTCCATCGAGAAGCGATCGATGGCATATTCGAACTTTTCCGGCGCATAGGCGTAGAAGTGGCCGAAGCCGCCGCCCAGATACGGCGCCGAGCCCATCTGCCAGAACAGCCAGGACAGCACCTCGGCGCGGGCCGGCTGTTCGGTCGGAAGGAATTCGCCAAACTTTTCGGCGAGATAGACCAGGATCGAGCCGGATTCGAAGATGCGCACCGGTGTGGTGCCACTGTGGTCCATCAGGGCCGGAATCTTGGAGTTTGGATTGACCTCGACGAAGCCGCTGCCGAACTGGTCGCCATCGTTGATCCGGATCAGCCAGGCATCGTATTCGGCACCCTTGTGGCCGCGCGCCAGAAGCTCTTCCAGCATGACGGTGACCTTGACGCCGTTCGGCGTCGCCAGCGAATAGAGCTGCAACGGATGCTTGCCGACAGGCAGTTCCTTGTCATGCGTCGGCCCGGCGATCGGCCGGTTGATGCTGGCAAAGGCTCCGCCGCTCGGCTTGTTCCAGGTCCATACTTTCGGCGGTGTGTAGTCGGTCATTTCGTGGCCTCGTGTCGGGGAAGGATGGCAGGTCGCCATTAACTAGGGCTGCGGATGTGTAAGTTCAACTTGCGTTGAACTATTATCGATGCCCGCAGTGCCAACATCGGCAATTGGGCTCTTCCTTACCCTTGCGCCTTCTCCTGCGTGGCATACCTATAGAAGATGTCGCCAAAGCCCACCCAGGACAAAAGCATGACCATCAATCCCAATCTGCGCTCGGTCGTGGCCGTGCGGGCCACTGTTCCCGAAGATGCCTTTACGGCCGGGGCGCTCGGCACGCTCAGGGAAGGCAGCGGCGTCGTCATTCGCAATGACGGGCTGGTGCTGACCATCGGCTATCTCATCACCGAAGCGGAAGAGGTCTGGCTGACCAGCCATGACGGCCGCGTCATCCCCGCGCACGCGCTGGCCTATGACCAGGAATCGGGCTTCGGCCTGGTGCAGGCGCTGGCGCCGCTCGGCCTGCCGGCGGTGGCGCTGGGCGATGCCGGCAAGGCCAGGATCGGCGACGCCGTGGTGCTGGCCGACGGCATCGGCCAGTCGGTGCAGGCCAGGATCGTCACCAAGCAGGAATTCGCCGGCTATTGGGAGTATCTGCTCGACGAGGCGATCTTCATTGCGCCGGCGCACCCGTCCTGGGGCGGTGCCGGGCTGTTCGGCGCCGATGGCTCGCTGCTCGGCATCGGTTCGCTGCGCCTGCAGATGAGCCGCAATGGCGAGGTCGCCGATATCAACATGGTGGTGCCGATCGATCTGTTGCCGCCCATACTCGACGATCTCCTGACGCGCGGCCAGGTGGCCAAGCCGCCGCGTCCATGGCTCGGCGCCCTGTCGGCCGAAAGCGATGGCAGAGTGGTGGTGATGAGCGTGACCGAAGGCGGTCC
>NZ_RZPF01000478.1:0-5245 GCF_004022735.1 Mesorhizobium sp. M7A.F.Ca.AU.001.01.1.1 | reverse complement strand
GTGTCGCCGGTCCCTTGCCCGGGCCGTAAGCGCCGCCGGCGCTGAAGGCCAGCCAGCCGGCAAGCCCGACAAGTGCCGCCCGGCAGGCGTGGTGTGACGAGGCCCTCAACATCCTTTGCTCGCAACAAGCTGCCGGAGATAGACAAGCCGCGTGCCGATGACATTGTTGACGATCGCCGTCTTGCCGGCCGGCGCCATGCCGCCGTATTTCTTGACCGACGGCCCATGATTCTTCGCCTCTTCGTAACCTGCCATCAATTGCCGCAGATCCGCACAGGACATCGAGGCGTACTTCGCCTGCTCCTGCGGGCTGATGACGCTCGATTGCGCCATGCCGGCGGAGTTGGCCGCCGCCATGCCGGCCATGCCGACGACCGCAGAAACCGGGTTGATGCCGACGCAGCCCGATAGGCCGAGGCACAGGACCGGTGCCGCCAGGACTGTATGCCGGACGCTCATGGCCGACGCTCCCCACACGGCCGCTTCGGATCGCGATGGTCGGCGACGGTTCCGCCGAGAGCGATGGACAACAGATAGACGCGTGGATTGAAGCCTGCCGAGGCGAGCCCCGACAGTGTCCTGAACAATTGCAAATGATACATCGAACCCCCTTGTGGCTGTTTGCGATGCGCTTCCTGATCGGAAACGCGCTGCAAACTAGGTCCGGCAAAAGCGGGCAGCTTGGACGCAGCGGCCCTAAAAACGGCCCAAACGGCCCTGTATTGACGTTTTCGGAGGCGCGGCGCATATCACGCCGCTTCTGATTGACCTGAGGCATGGGGGATGCCGGTGACGGCGACGATGGGGCCAACCGCCTCGTTCCGACTGATGACGGACGCGCTTCCGGAGCGGGATCGCGTCGAGGTCATGCGCGAGGTCTATGGCCGCACGGTGCTCAAGGTCGATCTCGATCCACTCGGCCCGACGCATGTCGATATGCAGGTGCGCGCGTTGCCTGGCCTCGGCATCGCCACGGGCACGTGTTCGGAATTCCGCGTCCATCATTCGACGTCGCTGATCGACAGCGACGATCTCGTCCTCCTGGTCGCCCTCGATGGCGCAAGCGTGATGAAGCATCGCGGCCGCGAGGAGCCGGTCGGCAACGGCCAGGCGCTGATGATGAGCGGCGAGGAGGTCGGCCTCAATGTCATCCAGCCAGGCGGTCTTCGCTTCGTCAATATGAGCTTCTCGCTCAAGGCACTGTCACCGCTGATCGGCGACCCGGCGCCGGCGCTGATGCAGCCGCTGCCAACCTCCGGCGGGGCGATGCGGCTGCTGCTCGACTATGTCAGGTCGATCCAGGATGCCGGCGACGTGCTGACCCCGGAGGCCTGGCATCTGGCGACGACGCATATTTTCGATCTCGTCGCTCTGGCCATGGGTGCCACCCGAGACGCGGCAGAAATCGCCCGGGGCCGAGGCGTGCGCGTGGCGCGGCTGCGTGCCATCAAGGCCGAAATAACAGCCCATGGCGGCGACCTGTCGGCCGAAGACATCGCCCGCCGTCACCGCCTTTCGGCCCGCTACATCAGAAAACTGTTCGAGAGCGAAGGCACGTCGCTGTCGGATTTCATGCTGTGCCAGCGCCTGTTGCGCGCGCATCGGATGCTCAGCAATCCTCGTCATGCCGGACGCAGCATCACGGCGATCGCCTTCGAGGCAGGCTTCAACGACCTCTCCTATTTCAACCGGGCGTTCCGGCGGCGCTACGGCGCGACGCCATCGGATGTGCGGGCGGCCGCGTTGAAGGGCTGACCGCAAACGAAAACGCCGGCCCAAGGGCCAGCGGTTTCTGGATGAATTTGCCGTTCGGGCCTTCAGCCGAGCTTGGCGTCGAGCGATACGTTTATGGCGCCGAGCGCCTTCGAGACCGGACAGCCGGCCTTGGCCCTTTCGGCCAATTCCTTGAACTTCGCCGCGTCGATGCCCGGGACCTTGCCGACCACTGTGAGGGCGCTGCCGGTGATCCCGGTGCCGGGAACCAGCGTCACCACGGCCTTGGCGTCGAGTTCGGTGGCGGGGGTGCCGTTCTCGGCCAGGAAATGCGAAAACTGCATGGCAAAGCAGCCGGCGTGCGCCGCCGCGATCAGCTCTTCAGGGTTGGTGCCGGATTTGCCGCTCTCGTCCTCGAAGCGCGCTTTGAACGAATAGGGCGTGCCCTTCAGGGTTCCGCTCTGGGTGTCGAGCGTGCCCGTGCCCTCTTTCAGATTGCCTTTCCAGACGGCGTTTGCGGTGCGGTCCATGAATTCCTCCTTATTACAGCGGTGGCGCCGGCCAGGCGGCGTTCCTCCCAACTATAGCGCGGGCGCGAGGGAAGGCCACCGCGCTGTTTGCGCGCGCATGCAGCACCGGCGAGCCCCACCGAATCTTTTTTGAAAAAAATGTGCGTGCAAAATGTCGACTTGCATCGGCCCCGAGCGTCCTGCGGGCGGCCACAGATTCTCGTGGCGGATGGAGGTTCGCATGAACAATCTGTTTTCTGCCCATTGGACAAGCACCTGCCGAACGGCTGATCCAGGGAAAAGCGGCCCGCTGCATGTGCCGCCCTCCGGCTTCGGCCGGCTGCTTGCGGCAGTTGCAATCATCGGCATTGCGGTCAGCCTTCTCGACCATGTCGCTGCCGGCAAGAACTCAACCGATACCGTGATCGCCTATGGTTCGTCACAGCAAGGGAGCTGGAAATGAAATATGTCTGTCTGGTCTATGGCGAGGAAAACGACCTCCATGCCATGACGCCGGAGCGTCTGGCCAAGCTCGATGCCGATTCGATGGCTCATGACCGGTCATTGGATCATCGTGGGGTGCTGATCGTCGCGCAGGCGCTGCAATCGGTGAAAACGTCGAAGACGGTGCGGCGACGCCAGGGCAAGCGGCTGATCACCGACGGCCCGTTCGCCGAAACCAAGGAGCAGTTGCTTGGCTTCGTCATGATCGAGGCCGACAATCTCGACCAGGCGCTGGAGATCGCCGGCGAGATCCCGCTGGCCGAAATCGGCACCATCGAGGTGCGGGCGATCTACAGTGTGCCGGGGTCATAGCCCCCGCCATGTGCTACAGCCACGCGGAAACCAAGGCGTTCGATTGAACGATCGTCCCGGTTCATTTGGTGCGCAACTTTTGCGTGTTGAAGCAAGGCGAGAGTTCTCCTATCGTCGCCGGGGTTCTTGGGGATTTCGACATGCCTTTCCTGATTGCTATCCTTGGCGTGATGGGCGCGGCGGCGTTCTGGTGGTACCGGATGAAGGCGATGAACGACGCGGCTCGCGAGGTTGCGGACGTTGTCGGGCGCGTGCAGGGCAACATCCGTCGCAAGAAGCTGCGCAAGCAGGCGGCTCTGTCGCCTCTGACGGCGATCGATGATCCGGTCGTAGCGGCGGCTACGCTGATCACATCAATCGTCTCCGAGGATGGGCCCATCCTGCCGCAGCGCGAGGCTGTCATCCGCGCGGTGATTTCCGAGATCGCCGACAAGAAGAAGACCGACGAGGCGGTGATCTACGCCAAATGGGCGGCGGCGCAGGTCGACGACACCACCGTCGTCATCGACAAGCTGGCGCCGTTCCTGCGCGAACGCCTCGATGTCGCCGAGCGGAACGATCTGCTGCAGATGGTCAACCGCGCCGCCCAGGGCGGGGAAAAACGCCTCGAAATATCCGACCAGAGGATATTGCGGCTGCGGCAGAAGCTGGGTTTCGAGGTCAACTGAGCGATAGCGCTCAGATCGCCTCGCCCTTCAACAATCGCGGCGTGCTGGCGGACAACCCCGACGCCTGCCGGATAAAAAAATCCTTCAGGCGCGGCATGCGTTCGACAAGGCCGAGGCCGATGTCGCGGACGGTTCGCAGCGGGCCGATATCGTTGGAAAACAGCCGATTCAGCGCGTCCGTGGTGATGCCCATCTGCACCGTGTCGAAGCGGCGCCACTGCTGGTAGCGTTCGAGGACGTCGAGCGCGCCGATGTCCTGGCCGAGCCGGTCGGCCTCGACGATCACCTCGGCAAGGGCCGCGACATCCTTGAAGCCGAGATTGAGGCCCTGGCCGGCGATCGGGTGGATGCCGTGGGCGGCATCGCCGGCGAGTGCGATGCGGGGCGCGACGAAAGCACGCGCAATGGTCAAGCCGAGCGGCCAGGCGCGCGGCGCATCAGTAACGCGGATCTCGCCAAGCTTCAGGCCAAAACGCTGCTCGAGTTCGTGTTCGAACAGGAGATCGTCACCGGCCACCAGCTTCTCGGCATCGGGCGTACGCTCGACCCAGACGATCGACGAGCGGTTGGTGCCGTCCTCACCGGGTTTGAGCGGCAATGTGGCGAAAGGCCCGGCCGGCAGGAAATGCTCTTCGGCGCGACCATTGTGCGGGCGTTCATGCGCTACCGTGCAGACGATGCCGGACTGGCCATATTCCCACTTCACCGTCTTGATGCCGGCCATGTCGCGCAGCTTCGAGTTGACGCCGTCGGCGGCGACCAGCAGCCGCGCCTTCAGCGCTGCGCCGTCGGCGAGATGCACGGTGATGCCACTGCCGTTGGTCTCGAAGCCCTGCACCGCGACGCCTTCGATGATATCGATGCCGAGCCTTTCGGCGCTGGCCCGCAAGGCGCCGTTCAGCACCTTGTTGGCGACCATATGCGCAAAGGGCTCGCCCGGCGCCACTTCGCCGCCGAAGGTCAGGAAGACCGGACGCACCGGATCGGCGGTGCGCGAATCGGTGATGATCATCTCAGTGATCGCCTGCGCCTGGGGTGCGATCTCGGCCCACACGCCGAGCTGGTCGAGCATGCGGCAGGCGGCAGCGGCAATGGCCGAGGCGCGGCCATCCCTTTGCCAGGCGCCAGCAGGTGCCGCATCGACGAGAGCGATGGCGAGGCCCGGTCGCGCCTGTTTCAGCGATACGGCGGCGGCCAGGCCGACATAGCCGGCGCCGGCGACCAGGACATCGAGCCCGGATCTGTTTTTCGTGTCCGCCTTGCGTTCCATCATCTTCGCTCCTGCGCCGGCCGGGTCTTGCGCCCTTGACTGCCTGTCCGTCCTGTCGGAAACCGCCATAACACTTCTGCGGCGAGGGCGCGAAATATGACGGCAGCCATGGACGAGCTTCTCGGCATTCTCGACCTCGAGAAGCTGGAACACAATCTGTATCGTGGTCGCAGCCCGCTGCTCGACTGGCAGCGCGTGTTCGGCGGCCAGACCATCGCCCAGGCGCTGGTGGCGGCGCAGCGGACAGTGGATCCCGATCGGTACGTGCA
>NZ_RZPF01000477.1:0-5245 GCF_004022735.1 Mesorhizobium sp. M7A.F.Ca.AU.001.01.1.1 | reverse complement strand
GCCTTCCACTCGCTGGTCGGCCTCGCCGCCGTCATGGTGGCGGCTGCCGCGATCTATGCCCCGGAAAGCTTCGGCATCGGCACGGATGGCGACATTCATGCCCAGGCCCTGATCGAGATGAGCCTTGGCGTCGCCATCGGCGCCATCCCCTTCACCGGCTCGGTCATCGCTTTCCTCAAGCTCGATGGCCGCATGTCCGGCAAGCCGATCATGATCGGCGCACGCCACTTCATCAACGCCGCACTTGCTATCGCGCTCGTCGTGCTGATCGTGTTGCTGGTCACCACCGAGTCCAAGCTGGTCTTCTGGCTGATCGTTGCCGCCTCGCTGGTGCTCGGTATCCTGCTGATCATCCCGATCGGCGGCGCCGACATGCCGGTCGTCGTCTCGATGCTGAATTCCTATTCCGGCTGGGCGGCGGCGGCGCTGGGCTTCACGCTCGGCAATCTGGCGCTGATCATCACCGGCGCGCTGGTCGGCTCATCCGGCGCGATCCTGTCCTACATCATGTGCAAGGGCATGAACCGAAGCTTCATCTCGGTCATTCTCGGCGGCTTCGGTGGGGAGACGGCAGCGGCCGCCGATGACGGCATCGAACGCACGGTCAAGCAGGGTTCTGCCGACGATGCCGCCTACCTCATGATGAACGCCCAGAAAGTCATCATCGTGCCGGGCTACGGCATGGCGGTTGCCCAGGCGCAGCATGCGCTGCGCGAAATGGCCGACAAGCTCAAGGCCAATGGCGTCGACGTGAAGTACGCCATCCACCCGGTCGCCGGCCGCATGCCCGGCCACATGAACGTGCTGCTCGCCGAAGCCAATGTGCCCTACGACGAGGTGTTCGAGCTTGAGGACATCAACTCGGAGTTCGCGCAAGCCGACGTTGCCTATGTCATCGGCGCCAACGACGTCACCAACCCGTCCGCGCGCGACGACAAGTCCTCACCCATCTACGGCATGCCGATCCTCGACGTCGACAAGGCGCGCACCTGCCTGTTCGTCAAGCGCTCGCTCGGTTCCGGCTATGCCGGTATCGACAACACGCTGTTCTACAAGGACGGCACCATGATGCTGCTCGGCGACGCCAAGAAGATGACCGAAGAGATCGTCAAAGCCATGGATCACTGATCCGGGATAAGCGCCGGGACACGCCAAGAATCGCCCGGCTTCGCGCCGGGCTTTTTCTTGGCAGGCTTTCTTGGCTTGACGGCGATTTCGGCGCTACGATGACGAATTCCCGCCTCGACGGCGGGATTGTCGTCGACGGAGACGTTGGTGCCTGACCCGATCGCATCGCCGCCCGCCGGGAAAGCGCCGCGCAAGCCTGGCCAGGCGGTGGTGATCGTGCATGGCATGGGCGAACAGCGGCCGATGGATACGCTGCGAGGCTTTGTCCAGGCTGTCTGGAGCCATGACCCCAACCGCGCGCCGTTTTATGCCCATGTCGCCGATCCGGCCGACCCCGCCGGCGCGAAGATCAACCAGAGCTGGATCACTCCCGACAGCCGGACCAATTCGTACGAACTTCGCCGCATCACCACGCCCTACGATGTCGATGGCCGCCGCACCGACTTCTACGAGCTTTACTGGGCCGACATCACGCAGGGCACGACGCGAGGCCGGCTTGCCGCCTGGGTGACAAATCTGCTGTGGCGCAAGCCCACCGACATACCGCCGGACGCCCGAAAGCTCTATCTGGTCACTCTGGTTGCCGCCATCATCGTCCTGGTCGCGACGCTCGCGCTTGCGACGTCGGTTTGGCAGCAGCAGATTTCGTGGACCGTCGGCGTCCTCGTCACCATCCTGGCCTCGTTCGTCATCTGGTCGGTGGACCGTTTTGGCCTTCCCTATTTCGGCGATGTCGCGGGCTATGTGCGCGCTGAAGCGGCCACGGTAGAGAAGCGGGCGCTGATCCGCGACCGCGGCCTGAAGCTGCTGAAGCGTCTGATGATGGACGATACCTACGATCGCATCGTGCTGGTCTCGCACAGCCTCGGCTCGATGATCGCCTATGACCTGTTGCAGATCTTGTGGTCCGATTTCAGGCCCCGAAAACTCGAGGCCATCCGCGACAAGGCGAAACTGAAGGCTATCCACGCCATCGACAAGGCGACGCTTGTTGCCGACGGCTCGGCATGGCCCGGCAGCCTTGACGATCTTGCCGGGTTCCGGCGCGATCAGTGGGAGCTCTATCGCCAACTGCGCACCAGGGACGACAGCCATCGGCCTTGGAAGATCAGCGATTTCGTCACGCTTGGTAGCCCGCTGACCCACAGCGAATTTCTGGTGACGCACAATCTCGCCGAATTCAGGCGCGGCATCGCCGAGCGCCTGTTCTCGGCATGTCCGCCGATTGCCGAGGGAGCGGCGGCCGGTGGCACCGTGCTTTATCAGGAAGGGCGCAACCGTTCTTCCGGCAAGCCACAGCGGGCGGTGCATCATGGCGCGGTGTTTGCTGCGACGCGCTGGACCAATATCTTCGACCGCGGCAACGGTTGGCTGACGGGCGATCCGATCTCAGGGCCGATGGCGGAGAATTTCGGCCCGGGCGTGGAGAACGTTCAGGTCGAGCTGCGCGGTTCCCTCGGCCGTGTCTTCACCCACACGCTGTACTGGTCGTTGGCGGCGACCGGTATCGAGGTTGCTGCCGGCGATCAGCCGCGCTCGCATCTCGCCGTGCTGCGCGACGCTGTCGACCTCGGTCGCAAACTGGAGCCGAGCCAAGCCGAAGTGCCGGCGATTCCTCCCCGAAAATAAGAACGGATTTCAGCGAACGGGGTCGTGGCAGCGCCGCTCGACAACTTCAAAGCAAAGCCGCTCCGGGCGGGCCAGAGTGGCTTTGTTGCAAGTGCAGTTCAACGGTTGGTGATAAAAACCGCTTCCTCATCGTCGCGCTGCCTGCCGCCAAGGGCCGCGGCAGCACTGGCGATAAAGGCGCCGATGGCCAGCGAGAGCGCACCAAGCAGGGCAAACGTCGCGCTGGCCTTCCTGGCTGTGTCGGCGGCCTGCTGCGCCTTGACCTTGGCGTCCTGGGCCTTGGCGAGGACGGCATCCACCCGGGTCCTGGCATCTGCTTCCGAAAGCCCCGTGCGAACGGCGACCAACTGCGACAGATAGGTTTTGTCGTCTGCGGAAACCTCGCCTGCCGCGGCGCCGGCGATCAGGATGCGCGAAGCCTGCCCAACCGCGGCCGCATCGCTGTCCGGATTGGCGGCCGCGAGCTTGCCCGGATCAGCCGGACGGAACAGTGAATCCACCAGGTAGGATGTCGCATTGTCGGCCGACGCGCTGCCGGCATTGGCCGAAGCCCCCGCCGATGCGCCCATGGCCGCACCAGACGCGATGGTGGACACCGCCTGCACGCCCGAGCCTATGGCAGCGGAAAGCGCGGAGCCAAGCACGCCGACGACGAGCAGTGTGGCCAACGCCCAGGCAAGAAAGCCATGGGCGGTATCACGGAAATACACCTCGTCCGTGTGGATGCCGACCCATTTGGTGCGCAGGCGTCCGGCAAGGTAGCCGCCGACACCCGAGGACAGCCATTGCACGATGATCAGCCAGACGGCGGTGGATGCCGCGAAAGTGGTGACAGATGCGCCGGATCCCGACCAGGGCGACACCATGCTCAATCCAAGCCCGGAGCCCAGCAGCATGAGGATGAAGGTCAGCGTCGAGGCCGCGAAGGCACCGGCGATGATCGGTCCCCAACTGACGGCGGTGGAGGAGGATTCTGTTGAAGTGGAAACGTCGACAGCCGATAGGGTGGACTGCATAAGTGCCCCCTATCGTACGAACAGCATGATCAGAATGATGATCGGGATCGGTATGCCGAGCAACCAGAGCAAAATGCCGCGTCCCATGGAAGCCTCCTGTTAGAAATTGTGATCGATATTGTCACAATGTCTCGCAGGGACTTCCGTTCCGGCGCGTTGCAAATTGATTTTGTTGCCGCCGGTGGAACAATTGGCGCGCCGCAGCGCGCCAATTCAGATTTAACGGCCAGATCAGATATCCAGATTGGCGACCGACAGCGCGTTGTCCTGGATGAACTCGCGCCTGGGCTCGACCTCGTCGCCCATCAGCCGCGAAAACAGCGAATCCGCATCGGTCGCGTCATTGACCTTGACCTGCAGCAGCGAGCGCACGTTCGGATCGAGCGTGGTTTCCCACAGCTGTTCGGCGTTCATCTCGCCGAGACCCTTGTAGCGCTGCATCGTCAGGCCCTTGCGGCCTGTCGCAAAGACCGCATTGAGCATCGCCAGCGGCCCCGAGATGGTTTCGGAGACATCCTTGCGGCGCAGCACCGGCGGCGACCCGTAGACCTCGCTGAGGCGCTGTGCGTAGCGGTCGAGCTGGCGTGCGTCGGCCGAATTGATCAGCGCCAGGTCGAGATGCGCATATTCCTTGACGCTGCGCACCGTGCGCTCGAACACATAGCCGCCAACGCCTTCATTCGAGGTCGACATGCGGCCGGTCCAGCCGCGCTCGGTGTCCTCGGCAATGATGTCGAGGCGTTTTGCAATCCGCTCCGCCATGTCGTTGGCGCGACCGAGATCGGCGAACACGTCCGGGTTGAGCCCACCGGCGATCGCCGCCTGCTCGACGACGCCTCTGTTGTAGCGCGTGTGCAGGCCGTTGATCAGCTGGCGCACCGCCAGCGCGTCATCGATGGCGCCACGCAGGTCCTGCCCGATGCGAACCTCGCCCGAGCCGAGCGTAAGCGATGCTTCCTCCAGTCCCGAGCCGATCAGGAACTCCTCGAACGCGCTTTCGTCCTTGATGTATTGCGAGCTCTTGCCGCGCGTCACCTTGTAGAGCGGCGGCTGGGCGATGTAGAGATGGCCGCGCTCGATCAGCTCCGGCATCTGCCGGAAGAAGAAGGTAAGCAGCAAGGTTCTGATATGGGCGCCGTCGACGTCGGCGTCGGTCATCAGGATGATCTTGTGGTAGCGCAATTTGTCGGCGTTGAACTCGTCCTTGCCGATCGAGGTGCCGAGCGCCGTGATCAACGTGCCGATCATGTCGGAGCCGAGCATGCGGTCGAAGCGCGCCCGCTCGACATTGAGGATCTTGCCGCGCAACGGCAGGATCGCCTGGTTCTGGCGCGAACGCCCACCCTTGGCGGAGCCGCCGGCGGAATCACCCTCGACGATGAAGATTTCGGATTTCGCCGGGTCGCGTTCCTGGCAGTCGGCCAGTTTGCCGGGCAGGGAAGTGACGCCGAGCGAACTCTTGCGGGTGATAT
>NZ_RZPF01000476.1:0-5256 GCF_004022735.1 Mesorhizobium sp. M7A.F.Ca.AU.001.01.1.1 | reverse complement strand
CTTCCAGGGCGAACGCAGCACAGTCCGTGACCCTTTCCACGCACGGGCGCAGTACCGCGATTTCATTCTCGATGTCCATCTGAATGACCTCCAGAAGGCGGGTCAGGCGACGGAACCGCCGTTCGTCGACATTCTGGCCGAATGGGAACCTGAATGCGGTCAGCGGCATGTTGCAGCCATCTTTCTCGTTGCACCCGAGAGGGGACGCACCTTGCAGAATACAAGACTCTCATGCTTGCACGAGACATCCTTTCGGTCATCGGCGGGCATGCTCATATTGGATGAGGGGTGGCAGCTAGGGCGATAGGGCTACTCGAATTCATGAAGGCGGCCACGTGCGGCGCGTGTTACGACTGTTGGCGCTAAACTGCGGAGCGGAAATCGTGACCGTGAACATAGTCGGACACGCGAGTCCAAACACATTCGCCTTCAAAACCAGTGCTCCGATCAAAGCCACGGGCTTTCAGGACGGCACCTGGGGCCTGGGCGTCGTCGAACAAAGCGGAGATCGTCCTGGTTGTGGAAAGCCTGTGTCGCCAGAGCGGCGCCGAGAGATACTCGAGGCTCTCGATGGCGTGCTGGGCGGCAATCCAGAGGTCGGAGCCTACAACCAGACATTCTGAGAGGAATTGGACCATGTCTGACCGGATCGTAAGTTTTGTCATGAGCGGGGGGGTCGGCTCACGGCTGTGGCCGCTCTCGCGCGAAGACAACCCCAAGCAATTCCACGATCTTTCGGGGGATGGCTCTATGCTTGCCAAGACTGTTCGTCGCCTTAAGGCGCGGCCGGACGGAGAGACGCCGATCTACCTGATAGCCTCCGAACGGCATGCCGAGCGCGTTATCTCGGACCTAGTACCGCTCGGCCTGAACGGCGGCAGACCGATCTTCGAGCCGGTCGGCCGCAATACCGCGGCCGCCGTCGCCATAGCCACCCTGCAAACGATCTCCGAATATGGAGCCGACGCCCTTGTGCTCGTGGTCCCCTCCGACCATCAGATATCGACGACAACGCAATTCTGGGAAACCGTCAAGGCCGGCGTGCCTGCCGCCGATTCAGGAAAGATCATCGTGTTCGGGATCAAGCCGACGCATCCCGAAACCGGATATGGTTACATCGAGACCACGGCAGATGCTGACGCAGTAGCCTCGGTTTCGCGCTTTGTCGAAAAGCCGAACGCCAAGTCGGCTCGCAAATACATGTCTTCGGGACAATTCTACTGGAACGCCGGCATTTTCCTCTTTCGAGCCGACACCATGCGGGAGGCTTTTCTCGAGTTCCAGCCCGACATCTGGGACGCCGCGGAACGGGCTTACAAGGGAGCGCGGACCGACGTCTCGGGCCTTTATTTGACACAAGGCTTCTACTTGGCCGTCCCCTCGACCTCGATCGACTATGCAATCATGGAGCATGCGCGCGACATCGCAATGGTTAGGGCCTCGTTCCACTGGACCGACCTTGGCTCATGGCAATCCCTAATGGAGGCCAGCCCCACGGACAGCAACGGCAATGTCACAATGGGCGATATCGTCGCCATCGATTGCCAGGACTCTTACTTCAGAAGCCAGGGCAGACTGCTGACCGTCGTCGGGATGAAGGATGTTGCGATCGTGGCGACGCCAGATGCGGTATTCGTCGCACCCGTCAGCCACAGCCAGAACGTGAAAAAAATCGTCGAACAGCTGGAGAAGAGCGGACGCCTCGAAACGAAATTTACTGCCTCCGAAGACCGGATCATCATCAGTGGCTCATGGCGCAAGCGCGTGGAGCACTGGCTCTTCGAAGAAACCCTGCCGCTGTGGTCCACCGCTGGCGTCGACGATGTTTACGGCGGCTTCCATGAGGCCCTGGGCTTCGATGCGAGGCCATTGGGCAAACCCAAGCGCATGCGCACTGCGGCTCGCCAGATTTACGCTTTCGCAGTCGCCAAGGAACGTGGCTGGACTGGTCCGGCGGACAAACTCATCGAACACGGTATCGACTTCATCGCAAGATTCGGCCGCACGAACCGCGGCGGGTGGGTGCGAACTCTCAATGCAAACGGCAGCGCGGCCGACCCGACCGAGGACGCCTACGACCATGCCTGCGTGCTCCTGGCGCTGGCTCAAGCTCATCGATGCGGACACCACGATGCCCTGAAACTGGCACAACAGACGTTTCGTTTCATCGACGCCCACCTCGAGCACGACAGTCTGACCGGGTTCCTCGAGAGCCCCGGCTGGAACGGTGCGCGGTCTTCGAACCCACACATGCACATGCTGGAATCATTTCTTGCCTGGTATGGCGCCACGGGCGACCGTGAATATCTGCGTCGGGCAGCACGCATCATCGATCTCTTCCGGAGCCATTTCTTCGACCAGGAAAGCTGGACGGTTGGGGAACGTTTCGACGCCGATTGGTTGCCGTTGCAGGGAGATGAAGGACAGTGGACCGAACCGGGGCATCACTTCGAATGGGCTTCGCTCCTTGTCGATTTCGCACGAGCGAGCGGCCAGAAAGACTTGGTCGCCTACGCAAGGAAGCTCTATTCATCGGCGGTCGCCAGTGGATTGAACCGGACAACAGGTCTGGCTTTTGCTGCCGTATCGCGGCAGGGAATCCCTCTCGACCGGCTCTCCCGCAGCTGGCCGCAATGCGAAGCCGTCAAGGCAGCCGTAGCCTTGGATGGCATTGGCGGGCCTGACCTGAAAGCTGAGATCGAAGCCCGTGTCGCGCGCCTGTTCAGATGGCACATCGATCCCGCGCCGCTTGGCTTGTGGATCGACAGGATTGACGAGCGCGGAAGGTCACTGGCAACGGAGGTGCCGGCGAGCATCTTCTACCATCTGGTGACGGCATTGATGCAGTATCTGGACAAGACCGCGGGCCAAGTCGAACCTTTCCCGCTTCCTGCTTCGGACGTGAGCAAGACGGGTTTGAGGCAGGTACTGGGTCGCTCCTGATGCGACGATCCTGAGATACGGTGTTCGTGCCGAACCGTGGTTGGCGAAGGTCGTCTGCACCGAACCTTGACGACCGCAGATATCGGCTCCTGGCGCGGCCGCTAAGGCACAGCCTTGGCCGCGCGCACCGGCAACGCTCGCTTTCCCCCGGTCGTCGGCCGCCGTGAGGCTGCCGGTGCTGCCAGGAGTTCCGAGGCAATGAATATGAGGTTCTCGCCGTTGACGAGGCTGTCGATCTTCCTTCCGCTCAAAAGCGAGTAGACGAAAGTGAGGCAGCCTCGGCCGGGAAACATAAAGTCGTGTGGTTCCACGATGATGCACGGCACATGCTTGAGGACCTTGCCGCAGTCTCGCGTTGCCTCCAGCTCCGCGCCTTCAATGTCCATCTTAAGCATCAGCAATTTCGCCTTGGGCAGTCTGGCAAGAAGGCCCCGTAAGGTGACCGACGGCACGCCTTCTCCGTCTGCCACGCCCCGTGCCCACGATGGGCGCTCGCTGTTGACAAGTGCAACTTCGCCCTCGTGGCACCAGAGTGCGCCGTAAACAGACATGATCCGCTCTAGACCGGCGCAGTTCGAGAGTAAGACTTCATGCGTTTGGCGATCCGGTTCGATGGCCATCACCACAGCATCAGGATACTGGTCTCTGAGGAAAATCGACGAGTAGCCAACGTTAGCGCCGGCATCCACGATAACGGGTATGATCCCCCTCCGTCTCCATCCTGCCGCGAGCCGGTTGAGCGCGCTCTGTCCACCCTTTCCAATTTCATATTCGCCGTGCCCAAAAATTTGTGACATGACAAACAAGTCGCTGTCGGTAGGCCTGATCAGCAATTCATGATCGCCACAGCGAACTTTCATCGCCGAGCCGATCCCGAGTGCGCGGCGAAGGAGTACTGAGACCAGTTTCCTCCAGCCGATGGCGCGCGCGAGCCCGTCAATGTGATAGAGCTTGGCGTAGAACGTCCGGTTCATCGTCGCAGTATCACCTGAGGATGTGCCAATCTCCATACACCCTTAGGGAGTAGCCAGGCCGGCTCGCCACCGAAGCAAATTGCCCGCACACACCCCCCGCATGCATATTCCTGCCATCATGCCCTCCCCGGTTCGGTCGTAGGCATGCTTCCTGCGCCGCTTATCAGCAAGGTACCGCAAGGTGATAGGGACGTCGTAGCTACGGCAAATTCGGTAGCACTTGCCTCTGTGTCGCTGCCTCAAAGCGGGATAGTATGCTTTGGGAAGATGCCTGACGCCACATTGAACGACCTCTCCCGATCATGGAAATGCGGTTAATTCGTCAAGGCGTTGTAACTTTGAGACGTGAACCATCTTGTCCGAACGGTTGAGACGCAACGATGGCCAAAAAAAAAGTCCGTGCGAGACCCAGCAGTGACCTTCTGAAACTGCTTGCCACAAGGCCTAGAGCGGTGGCGCTTGCTGCGCTGCACGTGAGTGAATCCGTGCTGCTGGAACTCGAAGCGTCCGAGCTTTTGTCAGCAGCAGAGATTAGAGGGCTACTTAAGGACGCGTCGATGACGTTACGAAATGCCGCCGAGCAAGCGGACAATCGCAGCTGCCTCGTCGCCAGCGAAATAGTCGATTCCATGCGGGAAAATTTCAAGAGAAATAAGACTTAACCTGTCGCCATCGGCCGACCGGGAAAAACTTGTTATCTTCAACCAAAACTGCCGTTGCCACGTCATCGATAGTGCATTGGAGCATATTCTTCACATCAATTTTAATGTACGGTGTATGCGAGGGAGGTAGTTCGGGCAGTAGTTGGGCGGGGTTGCTTCTGAATGACGCCACATCCATTTTTGCGCGGGAATGAAAAACGCCTGTCGTATGAGGACGATACGGCGCTGATCAAAAGGCTGGGATTCACGCCGAAGCGCTATCTGGCGGAGACGGTCATCGTCAATCAGGGCGAGGATTGCGATCGCATGTTCATTGTCGAGTCGGGCTGGGGGTGCATTTCTCATGAACTTGCCGGCGGGCAGCGACAGATTCTAGATTTTGCACTGAAAGGCGACATCGTCCTACCTCAGTCCTACTCGGGCAGGGCTCTTGAAACGTTTGTGGCTCAAACCGAAATTTCAGTTCTGGTGGCTTCGACCAAGACATTTGCCGTTGCGGCCATGCAGTCGCCCCATCTGTTCTCCCTTGTTCTCGAAACCCTCGTGCACAATGCAGCGGTTGTCGCTCAACATCTCACCAATGTGGGACGACGCAGCGCCTTGGCGCGGACGGCGCATCTCTTCCTCGAACTGATGACGCGTCTGGAACGAATCGGCTCTGTCACGCGCAACAGCTA
>NZ_RZPF01000475.1:0-5269 GCF_004022735.1 Mesorhizobium sp. M7A.F.Ca.AU.001.01.1.1 | reverse complement strand
CTCCCATAATGTGCGCATGCTGGTCTCGATCGATCGCATCACCGCGCTCGAGCGCGAGGCCGTGCGGCTGGAGGCTGAACACGGGCAGTTGATCGCGGCGATAGCGCAGTCGAAAGGTCACACGTCGGAAATCCGCCTGCAGATCATCCAGATCGATCAGGATCTGCGCAGCGAAGTCGCCACGGAGCTGCGTGAGGTCCAGGCAAAACTCTCGGAGCTAGTCGAACGCAAGGTATCGGCCGAGGACCAGCTCAAGCGCATCGACATTCGAAGCCCGCAGGCCGGCGTCGTCCTTCAGCTTGCCGTACATACGATTGGGGGTGTCATCACTGCGGGCGAACCGGTCATGCTCATCGTGCCGGTCGCGGACCGACTGACCGTCGAAGCCCGTGTCGCTCCACAGGACATCGATCAGCTGAAACAGGGGCAGGAGGCGACGCTGCGGCTTTCGGCCTTCAATCAGCGGACCACGCCTGAACTCAACGGAAGCGTCAGCAAGATCTCCGCCGATCTCAGCACCGACGAGCGCACCGGCGCCGGTTATTACACTGTGCATATCGTTTTGCCGCGCACGGAACTTGCCAGACTCAAAAGACTGACCCTGGCGCCCGGCATGCCGGTCGAGGTGTTCTTCACGACCAGCAGCCGCACGATGCTGTCCTATCTCGTCAAGCCCCTGGCCGATCAGATTCAGCGAGCATTCCGGGAGGAGTGAAGCGCGCCTGGGCTGCAGCGACCGGCCGCTTCCCGCCGCGAGCATTCATCGGCTGGGAAATTGGCAGAATGCTGCTTTCGGTTTATTGATCCTCGACGACTCCCTGCTGGCCTCGATCCACTGGCCGCCTCCGAGGTAAAAGGCATGGGGACGTCGAACGCGGGCACGTTGGCTTCAATGCTCAACCGGCCTAGGGGTTAAGGACCGAGTGGAGCCGCGCCTTGAGGGTGGCTGCAGCATGCCAGGACATAGCCGACCGAGTTCTGCCGCGTCCGGCATGGCCAAAATAGGAATTGACCCCTCGCCCGAGTCAATTCTTGCTTGACATTTACGTTCCCGTTCTGTTCACTTCCCGAGCCTGCCGGAAAGGCCAACTGCCATGCTCATGCCGATCATCACGTAAGGCGCTCAAAGGGATGAACCTGCTCAACGGCGAACTTAGGAGCGACTTGATGTGCTCCCTCCATCACGCGTGCGACACGCTAGGAGGAACCGCGATGGGAACGATGTACTTCGATGCCGAGGTCAAAGCCGAGTTGCACTCTGAAGCGGTGAAGCTTGTCGCCCGCTACGAAAGCCCGCTTGAGACCGTGAAGGCGCTGATGGCCTACAACCGCGAGCCAGAGACTCAGATACTCGCCATAGCCCAGGCATCCGGGGATAGGTTCCATTGGCTACGACGATACGCCCCCTGTTGTAGGATGACCGGCGTGGACATTGCGAAGTCCCGCCCTGCGGCTAGGATAGCGCGGATGAACGGAACGACCTCCGAGGCAGCTTGTGCTGACGCACTCGCGGCGCTCCGCACGGCAGGGCGAGGCCGGGAAACGAAGTTGCCCATAAACTGATCGGAGGAGACTTGGTATTGCGACCCCTCGCGCGACCTCGGCAGGTTGAATCGTTCCCGGCGTGACAGGAGAGCTTTTTAGCCATGCATGACCTTATCGCTTTCATACAAAGCAACTCTGCGCTGGTGGCGGCTAACCCGTTGGCCTTTGCTACGTCTGCCGCATTGTTCGTCGCCGGCGGATTTGCCGTGGGGCGCTATTTCCTTGCGGAGCGCATTGCCAATCTGGAAAGCCGGATTGCGCGGCGCGACGAGGAGATCACGGACCTGAAGGCCAAGCAGAAAGCACCGGACCCGGAAGGCCCTGTGCCTCTATTCGAGATGACAGAGATGCTTCCCCCTGCGCCGTTCAACTTCAACCGGCTGTTGGTCAGCGGAAAAACACCCTCCAGGTTGAATAGTTTACTCTCCCAACAGAAAGCACCAGGCTGATCGTGGTCACGGCCTTCCACCGTCATGAGACCGGCGACCTGCAAACCGGCAAGCATGCTGGCCTCATTGCGTGGTCGCGCGAGGGTAACCCTTCGGTGGCTTATGGCGAGCCGACGACTCTGTTTGCGGGTGGCGACGTGCCGGACATGGAATAGCTGGAGGTGGTTTCATCCTTGGCAGCTACTTTGAATGCGTTCCGGAATTCTGAGGTTGGCATTTCGTCGGCGAGTGCAGCGATGCAAACGCGCATCGCGTAATCCACCTGTTTTGGAATGCGGGACAACGAAAAGATCCGACAGGAATGCCAACCCCCTACTCCACGATCTTCCAGTATGAGTCCTTGCGGATCACCTTTCCGTCACGAAATGTGTAGAAATCGCAACCTCGAACTTCCTTTTTGACGCCCTCGCGGGTGGTGCCGGTGAGGGTCCATTTCGACATGCCGGTGCTGGCAGCCTCGTCCGCAAAGTGCTGTCCACTGCCGTAATGCACATCGGGCAGACCCTCAAAGCGCGTCGCTAGCGCGTCTCGTACGCTGCGCTTGCCCTCGCAGCGCGTTCCCCAAGGCTCGGCCCCCCCTTGGCATCTCCAGAACGCAGTCGTCGGCAAAGAACGCCATGATGCGGTCCAGATCGTGCGCATTGAAGGCCTCGCAAAGCTCCGTCAATGTGGCTCGAATGTCCATTCGCGAACGGCTCCTCGGATTTCGAAGTAGGTCACTGGCGGCGGATCCGGTCAAGTGTCCAGCCAGACACCCTGGCTATGACCGGGATGGAGCGCGGCTTCCACCACTCACCCCTTCTTAGCGAACGCCCAGACCATCAGCGGGTATTCCTCGTCGTTACTGAGATCCCGCCACAGGCCGTAGGCGCGAACAGGGCCACCGATATGGGCCCTGGCGCAGGCCTTGTTGCCCCAGCCGTGGACCTTGACGTTGGCTTCGGGGAAGCCGCCGTCCACCATCAGCTGCTTGAGTCCGGCGGGCGTCCATCTGTTGTAGTCGTGCGGTCTGGCGTGCACGCGAAACAGGAAGGGCGTTGCCACCATCGCCCAACCGCCGGGTCGGGTCATGGCGTGGATGTTCCGCACCGCCGCCTGCGGACGCTGCACGTGTTCCAGCACCTGGTCGGCGATGACGATCGAATACTGCTCATCGGTGCGGTCGTTGCAGATGTCGAAGGCGGGGAAGTCGACAGAGCGGTAGTTGGAGCACATTGTGCGCCAATAGCGGTTCCAGCCGGGCGAGATCTCGATCACGTCGGAGGATTTACGGTTGCTGGCTTCGAGAAAGAGGCTGAAAGCCTCGATCTGGCGGATACGCAGCCAGTTGCGGGAATCATAGCCAAGCAGCCGCTTGGCTGCCTGTTTGCCACGGCTCTTCAGGGTGCCGGCAAGGCTCTCAGTCATCACGACCTCCAGAGACCCGCCGTCCTTGCTGGTAGCACTATGTTATGGGCAAAAGATGACAACGCAGCGCCGCCGCCGGCGGCGCGACCAGAAACAATGTACCAGCAGGGCCACCGCCCCACAGTGGAGCTTCCGTTCCCATTTCCCACTCAGACAACGGATGAGCAGACTAACCCTGCTTAATAATCGCCGTTGTAGTACCTGTCGTCGCACGGCGCCGTGTAGATGCGGCCGCGGCGGTCCTGGTAGCGGCACATCTGTTCGCCGCGACGCTGCGGCGTAGTGGCCGAGCCGACGACGGCGCCGAGCAGGGCGCCGCCGGCAGCGCCGATGAGCGTGCTTTCGGTGTTGCCGCCGATGGCCTGACCGACGAGGGCGCCGCCAGCGCCGCCGATCAGAGCGCCAGTTCCGGCCCGCTGCTGGCCTTCGGTCTGCGCGCACCCGGCCAGTGCCGCGGTCATCAGCACGGCGGCTATGACTTTGTGAACGTTCATGTAAGGTCTCCCTTGAAGGCCTGATATCCCTATGGCTTGCCACCTGCGGCTGCAATGCGGCGGAACGGGGGCACGAGCCGTCACGATAAAAGACATGGTTTCTCGGGTGTTGATAGAAGCCTGCCTGCTATTTTCCGCGCTTCTCGTTTATGGCGACAAGTCCATTCGGTACAAAGTGTCGATCATTGTGTAACGAGATTGAAGCCTCATACCGCTAGGATCGTCCGGTTCAAGCGAACGTTCAATCTGCCTTCCAGGCGCGAAATGATGGAACAGGCGCACACGGTCCGTCGACCTGCTGAGAACGCACAGCGCGTGCGCGCAGCTCAATACCTGCGAATGTCCACCGACCACCAGAGCTATTCGATCGACAATCAGAAGGATGCAATCCGTGAATTCGCGGATGCGATGAACTACGACACCGTGGCCACATACGAGGACGCCGGTCGCTGCGCTTGAACCTCGAAGCAAAGGCTGTTGGCGGATGTCGAAACGAAGAACGCGGATTTCGAATCGTCATCGTCTACGATGTGAGCCGCTGGGGCGATTCCCGAACCCCGATGAGAGTGCGTCGTACGAGTATCGGTGTCGTGTTGCCGGCGTTGAATTGAATATTTTGGCGAACAGTTCGCAAACGATGGCAGCATCGGATCAGACCTGCTCAAGGCGATAAAGCGCACGATGGCGTGCCGAGCACAGCCGGGTGTTGTCGGTCAAGGTGTTTGCCGGCCAGTGCAGGCTCGTTCGAATGGTGACACCGGCAGGGAGGGTCGGCCGGCCTGGGCCTGAGGCGCCGGTTCATCGACCAGCTTGGGTGCACAAAGACCATGCTCGCTCTCAAAGAGTACAAGGGCCTCCAGACGGATCGGGGCATCCTCGTGCCTGGACCACCTGATGAAATTGCGGCGGTGCGCTGGATCTACCATGAATACGTGAAGGCTGGTCGGACCGAGCTTCAGATTGCGCGGTCGTTGAATGCCAAGGGAGTGGTCACCGGTCTCAACCGACCTTAGAATTTCCGCTGCCCAAATTGTAGGCGCTGCCGCGATCAGCCTAGCCGTTCATCGGGTGCAAGGCGGGACAGTAGGCCGCGAATAGAGAAACGCAGGCCATCCGACGCGAAAACAAGATCTGGAGCCTCTCCAAATAGGCTGGTCAATGCGGCGCGCATATAGCGTGTTCCATATCCTACTCGCGAGGGTTGAACTACCGACGGTCCTCCTGATTCGATCCATCTCAGCGTCAGCACTGGTTCCGAACTCGCCGTTATATTCCATTCCATTCGTATCCTGCCTTCGGGGCGGGACAAGCCGCCATATTTAATGGCGTTTGTTGCTAGTTCATGAAGCGAGAGGGCGAGAGTTGTACCGGCAT
>NZ_RZPF01000474.1:0-5276 GCF_004022735.1 Mesorhizobium sp. M7A.F.Ca.AU.001.01.1.1 | reverse complement strand
TGCCGATCCAGACCATCTTCATCGTCGGCCTGATCGGCGAATCCGAGGCGCTGGTGGCACGCAACGGCGCCGGCATCGAGAAAATCGCCGATCTCGCCGGCAAGAAGGTCGCCGTGCCGTTCGTCTCGACGACGCATTACAGCCTGCTCGCAGCACTGAAGCATGAGGGCGTCGATCCGAAGTCGGTCGAGATCCTCAATCTCCGGCCTCCGGAAATCGCCGCCGCCTTCTCGCGCGGCGACATCGACGCCGCTTATGTCTGGGATCCGGCGCTCGGCCAGATCAAGACGACGGGCAAGGTGGTGGTGGATTCCTCGCAGGTCGCCGCCTGGGGCGCGCCGACCTTCGACGCCTGGATCGTGCGCACCGACTTCGCCGAAAAGAACCCGGAAGCGGTGCGCGACTTCGTCAAGGTGACGGGCGCGGCATATGCCGAGTTCCTCGCCAAGCCCGAAGCCTGGTCGGTATCGTCGCCGCAGGCGGCCGCGATCGCCAAACTCACCGGCGCCAAGCTGGAAGAAGTGCCGCAGCTGCTCAAGGGCTATGTCTTCCCGACGCTGGAAGAGCAGGCCTCCGACAAATTCCTCGGCGGCGGCACGGTCAAGGCGGTCGAAGCGACATCCACCTTCCTCAAGGAGCAAGGCAAGATCGACGCCGTGCTTCCCGACTATTCGAAATACGTATCGTCGAAATACGTCACCGAGGCGCTCGCCTCGAACTAGTACTCGCTTAACGCAATTCCGGACGGAAAACCGCTTCACGCTTTTCCTGGAATTGCTCTGAACGCGCGCGGATCTTTTTCCCTAACGCCGCGTGCTGACTGCCCCGGAACCGCTGACGAGGGCCGGGGCAGTCGGATTTCAACGAACCGCGAGGCATCCATGCCGCATCTCGTGCTCGACCCGCATCTCGTACTGGACAAGGTCTCGATCCACTATGACGGCCAGGCAGCGCCTGCGGTCGAGCGGGTGTCGATCGATGTCGCCAAGGGCGATTTCGTCGTGCTGGTCGGCCGTTCCGGCTGCGGCAAGACCTCGCTGCTCAACGTCGCCGCCGGCCTTGTCGCGCCGGCGCGCGGTACGGCTTCAATCAACGGCAAGCCGATCACAGCACCTGGCTCGGACCGGGCGGTGGTGTTCCAGAACGATGCTTTGTTCCCATGGCTGACGGCGCGCGAAAACGTTGCCTTCGCGCTCAGGCTGCGCGGTGTCGCTCCGGCCGAGCGGGCGCGGCGCGCCGATGAGCTGCTGGCGCTGGTGAAGCTCGCCGACGCCGGCGACAAGTGCATCTGGGAGCTTTCCGGCGGTATGCGCCAGCGTGTCGGCCTGGCCCGGGCGCTCGCCGCCGAACCCGAATTCCTGCTGCTCGACGAACCGCTCGGCGCGCTCGATGCGCTGACGCGCGAGCGCATGCAGACGACGCTGCTCGATCTGTGGACGGCAAGCGATGTCGGCGTGCTGATGGTGACGCATGGCATCGAGGAGGCGCTGGTGCTGGCCACCCGCATCGTCGTGCTGGCGCCTGGCCCGGGCCGCGTGGTGCAAACTTTCGAACCGGGCTTCTCCAGGCGCTACGCATCGGGCGAGGCCATCCGCACCATCAAGGCCGACCCGGCCTTCGCCGCGGCGCGCGGCGAACTAACCGACGCGATCTTCGAAGGAGAGGCGGCATGACCGTTACCTCCTACACCGAGCGGCCGGGACACAAGGTCGACGAGGCCGACGGCCTGTCGGTGCCGTGGTCGCGGTCCAGCCCGAAACGCAAAGGCGTTTCCGCGCGCGCGGTCAGCGTGGTGACCATCCTGGTGGTGCTGGCGCTGTGGGCGCTGTCGGCCCGCCTGCAACTGGTGTCGCCAGTGTTCCTGCCCTCGCCGGTTGCGGTGTGGAACAAGTTCATCACCGTCGCCCGCGACGGCTTCGTCGATGCGACGCTGCTGCAGCATGCCGTCGCCAGCCTGGGCCGGGTTTTCGCCGCGCTGGTCGCCGCCATCCTCGTCGGCGTGCCGGTTGGGCTCGCCATCGGCATCAGCACGATCGGGCGCGGCATCTTCGATCCGCTGCTGGAGTTCCTGCGGCCGATCCCGCCGCTCGCCTACCTGCCGCTGGTCATCATCTGGTTCGGCATCGGCGAACCGTCGAAGATCCTGGTGATCACTATTTCCATGCTGGCGCCGGTGGCATTGTCGACCGCGTCCGGCGTTCGCGGCGTTTCGCAGGAACGCATCAATGCGGCGCGCTCACTGGGCGCTACTCAGCGCCAAGTGGTCCGCCATGTCATCCTGCCCAGCGCGCTGCCGTCGATCCTGACCGGCCTGCGCATCGCGCTCGGCGCCGGCTGGTCGACGCTGGTCGCCGCCGAACTGGTGGCGGCGACGCGCGGGCTTGGTTTCATGATCCAATCGGCCGCCCAGTTCCTCGTCACCGACGTGGTGGTGATGGGCATATTGGTGATCGCGGCCATTGCCTTCGTGCTGGAATTCACCCTCCGCAGGATCGAGCGCGTGCTCGTCCCGTGGGCGGGACGCGAATGATTGGGAATCAGAAGAGCAGGAGAGAATGACGATGACCCATTCCACCGCCGTGCTGTTCGCCCAAGCCGGCAATTGGCTTCTCGCCTGGACCAGGGAAAGCCAGCCGCTTGAACAGCAACCGAAATCGCCAACGCCGGTCCGCTGGGACGCCGAGCGCGACCGCCTGCCGCCACGCGACGAGAGTTTTTACTGGGCCTGGCAGTACTGGTCGCAGTGAGGGGATTGGCGATTGGCACTAGCCCCCGCGTCTTCGTCATCCTAGGGCGAGCAAGGGCGAAGCGACGCAGCGCAGACCCCAGGATGACGAATTCCAGGTAGCCAAAGAAGATAATTCCCATTCTCCCCTCTAACTCGCAAAATCATTCCTCTACTAAATTTATAGAATTACCTAGCCTCATCCATCTTCCAACCGGCGAGGCCATTTCCGGCGCCGATCCGCAGCGAAGGAGAGGGATCAATGTTCAATCTAACGAGACGTGTTTTCGGCATCGGCCTGCTGGCGGCGACGGTTGCCGTGTCGTCCGGCGCCACGGCGCAGGAGCTGAAGCAGTTCAGCATCGGCTATCAGAAGACCGGCCTGCCGGTGATCGCCAGGCAGCAGCAGGTGATCGAGAAGGCACTTGAAGACAAGGGCGTGACGGTCAAGTGGGTCGAGTTCACCGCCGGTCCGCCGCTGGTCGAGGCGCTCAATGTCGGCGCCATCGATGTCGGCTGGACCGGCGACGCGCCGCCGATCTTCGGCCAGTCGGCCGGTGCCAACATCGTCTATGCCGCAGCGCTGCCGTCGAATGGCGAGGGCGAGGCGATCTTCGTCAAGCCGGCGTCGCCGATCCAGTCGGTCGCCGATCTCAAGGGCAAGCGCGTCGGTGTCGGCAAGGGCACCAGCGCGCACAATCTGCTCGTCGCCGCGCTGGAGAAGGCCGGCATCCCGTTCGACCAGATCACGCCGGTCTATCTCAGCCCGGCGGATGCGGCCGCAGCCTTTGCCAGCGACCAGATCGATGCCTGGACCGTCTGGGATCCGTTCTTCGCCATCGCCGAAACCCGCTACCAGCCGCGTGTGCTGGCCCGCTCCAGCGAGGTGCTGAAGGTCAACACCTATTTCCTCGCCAACAAGGACTTCGCCAAGGCGCATCCCGAAACCGTCACCACAACGATATCAGCCTTGGGCGAGGCGGCGAAATGGGCCGACCAGAACCGCGACAAGGTGGCCGCGGCGCTGCATGAGGTGACCGGCGTGCCGCTCGACGCGCAGATCATCGCCGCCAACCGCACCAAATTCGGCGTCTTCCCGATCACCGACGAGATCATCGCCGGCCAGCAGGCGACCGCAGACCGCTTCTTCAAGCTCGGGCTGATCCCGAACGCGGTCCGCATCTCCGACGCGGTGTGGACGGCACCCGGCAACTGACTTGTCCCCTGACGGCGCCGGATGAGAACGCCCGGCGCCATTTGCGTTCGCACCCATATCTCCAGGAGATCCGCCCGTGACTGTGCCAGACATGACCGCGCCTGCCAGCACCGCACCGCTCGATTTCTTCTGGTTCATCCCGACGCATGGCGACGGCTCCTATCTCGGTTCCGAGGAGCAGCAGCGGCCGCCCGAATTCGGCTACTTCAAGGAGATCGCGCAGGCGGTCGACCGGCTCGGCTTTCCCGGCGTGCTGTTGCCGACCGGCCAGAATTGCGAGGATTCCTGGATCACCGCGACGGGCCTCGCGACACTCACCGAAAAACTGAAGTTCCTGGTCGCGCTGCGGCCGGGCGTGACGCTGCCGACTTTCGCCGCACGCCAGACCGCCGCCCTCGATCGCTTGAGCAATGGCCGCCTGCTGCTCAATGTCGTGGTCGGCGGCAACCCGACCGAGCTCGCCGGCGACGGCGTCTTCCTGCCGCATAACGAGCGCTATGCCCAGGCGCATGAATTCCTGACCATCTGGCGCGGCCTGGTGTCCGGCGAGCGGGTCAATTTCAACGGCAAATATTACCGCGTCGAAAATGGCCGCCTCGACCTTCTGCCGCACCAGGAACGGCCGCCGCTCTATTTCGGCGGATCGTCGGATGCCGGCCAGGACCTCGCCGCGGACCTCGTCGACATGTATCTGACCTGGGGCGAACCGCCGGCGCAGGTCGCCGAGAAGCTGGCCGCGGCGCGCGCAAAGGCGGCGCGGCGCGGCAGAAAACTGCGCTTCGGCATCCGGCTGCATTTCATCGTGCGCGAGACCGAGGACGAAGCCTGGCGCGCCGCCGACCGGCTGATCAGCCATGTCACCGACGCCCAGATCGAAAACGCGCAGGCGCGCTTCCTCAACCAGATGGATTCGGTCGGCCAGCGCCGCATGTCGGAGCTGCATGGCGGCCGCCGTGACAGGCTGGTGGTGTCGCCCAATCTGTGGGCCGGCGTCGGGCTGGTGCGCGGCGGCGCCGGCACGGCGCTGGTCGGCACGCCGGAACAGATCGCCGGGCGCATCCGCGAATACCAGGCGATCGGCATCGATACCATCATCGGCTCGGGCTATCCGCATCTCGAGGAGGCCTACCGCGTCGCCGAGCTTCTGTTTCCGAAGCTCGGGCTCGGCACCAGGCGGCAGCGGGCGCATGAGAACATCGCCAACGAATTCTCGGTCGGCTTCCATGGCGCCAACCGCCTGCAGGCTTCGTCATGAGCTTTTCCACGCGCCTGCATAGCAACGCCATCGGCTGGCTGCTGCCGGCGCTGATCATTGCCGGCTGGGAGATTGCCAGC
>NZ_RZPF01000473.1:0-5307 GCF_004022735.1 Mesorhizobium sp. M7A.F.Ca.AU.001.01.1.1 | reverse complement strand
GGCAACGCCTTTGTTTCGGTCAGGGGCAAAAGAACCGGCTGAAAACCTGCCTCCTCCAGCCGATGCGCTGTGCGCGAAGCACCCGGTTCCGGCCTGGTCACCAGGACGCGAAGCATTTCAGAGCCAGCCGTCGAAGAACTTTTCGCCGGCCCTGGCGCGCACGCTCCGGGCCGCTTCGCCGCCGATCCGGGCGGCGTCTTGCGCCGGTCCCTGCAGTTCGACCGTGTGTGACTGCGTGCCGTCGGGCGAGATGATCAGCCCGGCAAAAGACAGTTTTCCGGCCTCGATCGCCGCATAGCCGGCGATCGGCGTGCGGCAGGAGCCATCGAGCGCCGCCAGGAAGGCACGCTCGCAGGCCAGCGCCTGGCCGGTCGGCACATCATGGACGGCCGCCAGCATCTTTTCGACATCGCGGTCGCCGATACGGGTTTCGATGCCGATCGCGCCTTGCCCCGGCGCCGGCGGGAAGACATCGAGCGGTATCAGGTCGGTGACGACATGCTCGAGCCCAAGCCGCTTCAGCCCGGCATAGGCCAGGATCGTGCCGGCGGCGACGCCTTCGTCGAGCTTGCGCAGCCGCGTCTGCACATTGCCGCGGAACATCACCACGTCGAGATCCGGCCGCATCCGGCGGATCAGCGCTTGCCGCCGTAGCGACGACGAGCCGACTTTCGCCCCGCGCGGCAGTTCGGCGATCGTCTTCGCCGCTTTGCCGACAAAGGCGTCGCGTGCGTCCTCGCGCGGCAGGAAGGCCGACAGTTCGAGGCCGTCGGGCAGTTGCGTCGGCATGTCTTTCGACGAATGCACGGCGATGTCGATCCGGCCGGCCAGCAGCGCCTCCTCGATCTCCTTGGTGAACAGGCCCTTGCCGCCGGCTTCCGACAGCGGCCGGTCCTGAATGCGGTCGCCGCTGGTCGAGATGACGACCACCTCGAACGCCTCCGCCGGCATGCCATGCGCGGCCATCAGCCGCGCCTGCGTTTCATGCGCCTGCGCCAGCGCCAGCGGGCTGCCGCGTGTTCCGATTCTCAAGATTGTTTGCATGGCGCGCAGTCCGTGATAACCCCCCGGCAAGCGAGGCTTTTCCGGGGTTCTCCTAACGGGGAAAACCCCATGATACAATCTTTAGGGACAGCGACGAATTGATCCGCGTGCTGGGCATAGAGACGAGTTGTGACGAGACCGCCGCCAGCGTGGTGGCCGTCGACGGCGACGCCGCGCCAAAAATCCTGTCCAACATCGTGCTCAGCCAGATCGAGGAGCATGCCGCTTTCGGCGGCGTCGTGCCGGAAATCGCCGCGCGCGCCCATGTCGAGGCGCTGGACGGCATCATCGAGGCGGCGCTTGCCGATTCGGGCACGGCGCTAGCCGATATCGACGCGATTGCCGCCACCGCCGGCCCCGGCCTGGTCGGCGGGCTGATCGTCGGGCTGATGACCGCCAAGGCAATCGCCGCGGCGGCGAACAAGCCGCTGATCGCCATCAACCACCTCGAAGGCCATGCGCTGACCGCAAGGCTGACCGACGGGCTCGACTTTCCCTATCTCTTGCTGCTGGTCTCCGGCGGCCATACGCAAATCGTCGCCGTGCGGGGTGTCGGCGGCTACCAGCGCTGGGCAACGACTATCGACGACGCGCTCGGCGAAGCCTTCGACAAGACGGCCAAGATGCTTGGCCTGCCCTATCCCGGCGGACCGAATGTCGAAAAGGCGGCACAGGCCGGCAACGCCTCGCGCTTTGCCTTTCCGCGTCCGATGAAGGGCTCGGCCCAGCCCGACTTCTCCTTCTCCGGCCTCAAGACCGCCGTGCGCCAGGCGGCGAGCGCCATTGCGCCGCTGAGCGACCAGGACGTCGCCGACATCTGCGCCTCGTTCCAGGGGGCCGTAGCCGATGCTCTGGCCGACCGTGTTTCTCGCGCGCTGACGCGCTTTCGCGAGACATTTCCCGGCACCAGGAACCCAGCCCTCGTCGTTGCCGGTGGTGTCGCCGCCAACCGCACGATCAAGACCATGCTGGAGCGGCTCTGCGCCGAGACCGGCTTCACCTTCATTGCGCCGCCACTGAAACTTTGCACCGACAATGCGGCGATGATCGCCTGGGCCGGCATCGAGCGGCTGCGCGAGGGCATGGCGCAAGAGAACGGCTTCGATTTCGTGCCGCGCTCGCGCTGGCCGCTGGACAGCATCTCGGCGCCGATGGTCGGCTCCGGCCGGCGCGGAGCCAAGGCATGAACGAGGTGGCAATGAGCGGCAACGTCACCGCGCCAAGCGGCTGGCGCGTTGCCGTGCTCGGCGGCGGCGCCTGGGGCACTGCCTTGGCCTTGGCCATGCTGCGCGCCGGCCATTTCGTCCGCCTTTACGCGCGCGATCCGGAGACCGTCGCCGCGATCGACCGCGGCGAAAATCCACGCTACCTGCCGGGCATTACGCTCCAGCCCGGCATCGTGGCGACGAGCAACATCCAGGCCACGCTCGACGGTGCCGATTGCGTGCTGGCGGTGACGCCGGCGCAGTCGCTGCGGGCGACGCTGGCGGCCGCGAAGGACCATATGCCGGCCGGTATCCCGCTGGTTCTGTGTGCCAAGGGCATCGAAAGCGAGACTGGCGCGTTGCTATCGGCGATTGTCGAAGAAATCCTGCCGCTCAATCCGGTTGCCGTTTTGTCGGGCCCGAGCTTCGCCACCGACGTCGCCCGCGGCCTGCCGACGGCCGTTGTGGTCGCCGCCCGCGACGAGGCATTGGCCGCCGATCTCGCCGCCCGCTTTTCCGCCGAAAATCTGCGCTGCTATTCGAACGACGACCTGATCGGCGTCGAGATCGGCGGCGCCTTGAAGAACGTCTTTGCCATTGCCGCAGGTGCCGTCACTGGGGCGGGTCTCGGCGCCAGCGCCCAGGCCGCCATGGTGACGCGCGGCTTTGTCGAATTGCGCCGCATCGGCGCTGCCTTCGGCGCCAGGCCCGAAACGCTGATGGGGCTTTCCGGCCTTGGCGACCTGCTGCTGACCTGCTCGTCCACCCAGTCGCGCAATTTCGCCTATGGGTTGGCGCTCGGGCAAGGCAAGCCACTTGCCGGATTGCCGCTGGCAGAAGGCGTGCCGACGGCGGCGATCGCAGCCCGCATTGCGACCGAGCGCAACATCGACGCGCCGATCATTGCCGCCGTCGCCGCCATACTGGATGGCACCATCACCGTCCGGCAGGCCGTGACGGCGTTGATGACCCGGCCGCTGAAGACCGAAACCAACGATTGATCCCCACGACTTTGAACGATCAGGAGAAAAAATGCTGTTTGCTGTGATTTGCAAGGACAAGCCCGGAAGCCTGCAGGTGCGCCTCGACACGCGGCCCGAGCATGTTGCCTTTCTCGAGGGGTTGAACGGCGACAAGAAGCTGGCATTCGCCGGTCCGTTCCTTGACACTGAAGGCAGGTCCAATGGCAGCCTCGTGGTCGTCGAAGCGCCCGACCTGGCAGGGGCGCAGGCTCTGTCGGCCGCCGACCCCTACGCCAAGGCCGGGCTGTTCGAAAGCGTCGAAATCCGCCCGTGGAACTGGACGTTCAACAAGCCGGCGGCTAGTTAATCCCGGTCGCCAGCGCGACTCCAAGGAGGAGAAAGACATGAACTACTGGCTGTTCAAATCCGAGCCATTCAAGTTCTCCTTCGAGATGCTGAAGGCCAAGGGCAAGGCCGGCACGCAATGGGACGGCGTGCGCAACTACGCGGCGCGCAACAACATGAAGGCGATGCAGATCGGCGATCTCGGCTTCTTCTACCACTCCAACGAGGGGCTGAACATCGTCGGCATCGCTGAAGTCTGCGCGCTTGCCCATCCCGACACCACGTCGGACGATCCGCGCTGGGAATGCGTCGACATCCGCGCCGTAAGGGATGTACCGAACCCGCCGACGCTGGAACAGGTGAAGGCCAATCCGAGGCTTGCCGACATGGCGCTGGTGCGGCTCGGACGGCTTTCCGTGCAGCCGGTGACGCCGGCCGAATGGAAGGAAGTCTGCCGCATGGGCGGCTTGACGCCGGTTCCGTGACGGCGCTCACGCCCAACAGCGCCAAACAGTTCATTCTCGACAACACGGCGCTGATGGCGCCGCCGCACGTGCCGGAGATCCTGCTTCATCTTGCCGACGAAGCGCATGATCTGTGGCAGCGGACCGAGGAAGAGCTGGTCGAAATCGGCCTGCCGCCGCCCTTCTGGGCCTTTGCCTGGGCCGGCGGCCAGGGCCTTGCCCGCTATGTCCTGGACAATTCCGGCACGGTGCGTGGCAAGCACGTGCTCGACTTTGCTTCCGGCTCCGGCCTTGTCGCCATCGCCGCCGCCAAGGCCGGTGCCGCCAAGGTGATCGCCTCCGACATCGACCCGTTCTGCGCCACCGCGATCCGGCTCAACAGCGAGATCAACGGTATCGGGACCGAATTCCTCGGCACGGATTGCATCGGCACCGATGCAGGTTGGGACGTGGTCCTGGCCGGTGATGTTTTCTATGACAAATCTTTCGCTGACCGGCTGGTGCCATGGTTCGCAACGCTGAAGGCGCGCGGCGCCGAAATCCTTGTCGGCGATCCCGGCCGGTCGTATCTGCCGAAGACAGGGCTGGAGCCGCTTGCGGTCTATGAAGTGGCCGTCACGCGGGCGCTGGAGGATGCGCTGGTCAAGCGCACGACCGTCTGGCGGTTCGCTTGACGCGATCGCCGAACAGGCGTTCCATCATATCCAAATCAGAGGGGGGAGCTCATGGATTTTTCAGCAGTGAACTGGCTGGCGGTGGTCGCTGCCGCAATCGTGGCGTGGCTGTTCGGCGCCGCCTGGTACATGAGCCTGAGCAAGGCGTGGCTGAAGGCCGCCAAGCTCGATCCGGCCACGATGAAGAAGTCGCCGCTGCCCTTCGTCGTCAGCTTCATCGCCGAACTGGTCATGGCCACGATAATGGCGCTGGTCGTCGGCGCGATGACCGGCGGCGAGCCGACATGGCTCGCCGGACTTGTCTTCGGCTTCGTGCTCTGGCTGGGTTTCGTCGCCACGACGCTCTCGGTCAACCATCGCTACGAGAATTTCGGCTGGGACCTGACCCTCATCGACGGCGGCCACTGGCTCGGCGTGCTACTGATCATCGGCGCCGTCATCGGCTGGTTCGGCGCGGTGGCAAGCTGAGTCAAGAAGGGAGTAGGGCAGTAAGGCAGTAGGGGAATAGGGGAGCAGACGGCACCGACGCCTATCCCTACTGCCCTACTGCCCTACTGCCCTACTGCCCTACTGCCCTACTGCCCTACTGCCCTACTGCCCTACTGCCCTACTG
>NZ_RZPF01000472.1:0-5309 GCF_004022735.1 Mesorhizobium sp. M7A.F.Ca.AU.001.01.1.1 | reverse complement strand
GAACAGCGCTCGCTGGCCTTCGCCAGGCTCGCGTTGCGGCAGCCGAAATGGGTGATCATCGACGAGGCGCTGGATGCATTCGACGGCCCATCGCTAAGACGCGTGCTGTCGATGCTCGAGAAGCGTTTGCCGGCGACAGCGCTCCTCCACATCGGGCGCGGCCAGCACAACGACCACTTCTTCCCGCGCGCGTTGACGATCGTCAAGGATTCCGGTGCGCCAGCGCTGAAGCCCGCCCGCGTCAGAGCCGGCGCGATCGAACCGCCGCCAGTCGCCGCCCGCGGCAAGAAATGACCTGATATCCGGACGGGGAAGCAAAGCTTTATTTTGCCGTGATCGCGAGGGAAGCTCTTCGGGAGAACAACCTGGCGACGGCCATGCTTGATGCTCTGCGCCTGCTTGCCTGTCTTGCCTGCGCCCAGGCTGCCCCCGCCGCCTCGCCGCGGGATGCGCTCGCCGTCGACGTCGAGCTGGTGCTGGCAGTCGACATCTCGCTGTCGATGGACGAGAAGGAGTTCGCGCTGCAGCGCGCCGGTTATGTCGAGGCGCTGCGGCATCCCGACTTCATCAAGGCTGTCCGCGCCGGCGCCACGGGCCGCATAGCGCTGACCTATTTCGAGTGGGCCGGCACGGTGCGCGACGACGCGGTCATCGGCTGGCAGATCATCGATAGTGCCGAGAGCGCCAACAGCTTTGCCGACGAGGTCGCGGCGCGTCCGTTCCGCAGCTTTCGCGGCACTTCGATTTCCGGCGCGCTGGCCTTCGGTGCCGAGCTTTTCGACCGCACGTCTTTCCAGGGCGAACGTAGCGTCATCGACATTTCGGGCGACGGACCGAACAATATCGGACCGCCAGTCACCGCGACGCGTGATGCGGCGACTGCCAAAGGCATCGTCGTCAACGGCCTGCCGATCCTGATCAGCCCGTCGCCCACCTTCAGCCATCTCGACCAGTATTACGCGCAATGCGTGACCGGCGGGCCCGGTTCCTTCGTGCTGCCCATCTATGCCGCCGCGGAGTTTTCGACAGCCATCCGGCGCAAGCTGATCCTCGAAGTGAGCGGCATTCGGGACAAGGCGAGAATCACCCCCGTCGACGCGGCCAAGCCGATAGACTGCCTGCAGGGCGAACGGGACAGGCGGTTTTTATCGGATCCGTATTTTCCCGAACTTGACCGCTGAGCTCTCGATAGTGCGGTTCACGCAATCCGGAGGGAAAACCGTTCCACGATTTTCCTGGAGTTGCTCTGGGTTCAGGCGAGCCGGGCGCCACATTGGTTGCGAAACTCGTTGGAGAGATCGCGGCGCCAGCGTCGGCCATGGACATAGCCTTGCATCAATTCCGGCAGCGAGTAGCCAAGCGCTTTCGACGATCGGTTGGCCATATAGCCCTGGAATGCCTCCGGTATCCTGCCTCGCAGGATATCGGCGATGAGCTGCCGCGAGATCATGTAAGGCGGAATGTGCGGGTAGGCGTGGGCAATATGAGGATGTTTGCCCATCAGGTTCGCATAGGCCTCGACATAGCCGTCACGGCGGCCGGAAATCGAGTTCTCCGAATTGTATTTCGTCCAGTCGAGGTCCTCGGACAGTTGCGCACCGAAGCGCCGGGCAAGGCGCAGCAGCAATTCGCGATCCTGCATGCGGGTGATGTCGCTGTCGTAGCCGCCGATGGCCAGCAAGGCTTCACGGCGAGCAGTGATCGCGGAGCCGGCGATGAAGATGGTCTGCCCAACCAGCGTCCGCTCAAGCATTGCGGGGCTCACGAATGCCTCTGGGTTGGCGCAGTTTGTGATGCGATTGCCCTTCAGGGACACGAACGAACTGATCAGCACTTGCAGTGCAGGATTTTCATCGAACCAGGTCAGGGTTCGTTCAAGCCGGTGCGGCAAGTAGATGTCGTCGGAATCGAGGAACGTCACCAACGGTGCCCGCGCCCGCTCGATGCCGGCATTCCTGGCGGCGTTGGCGCCTCGCCATTTCGCCCCGACATAGATCAGCCGCGGGTCCTGGATGCGGGCCAGCGCCGCTTCGGTCCCATCGGTCGAACCATCGTCGACGACAATGTGCTCAAACCTCGACATGCTCTGGGAGAATACGCTTTCCACGGCGCGCAACACTGTTTCGCGTCGGTTGTGGGTCGGCGTAATGACCGTGATGAGAGGTACTGGATCGATCCCGGCCATGTCTGTCAGCTGTTTCCTGCGCAGGGTTGCGCGTCTGTCCAGGACTTTTCGATTTTCAGAACGGTCGAATGGATTGGACTTCCCTTTCTCTACACCACATCACAGTCGGCGCGACGCTATAAAAAACGACTGCCCCTGTCACCCACCGTGCCGGTACTCAATCCAGGCGAGACAACGAATCCCCGCTCTTAGCGTTCCAATTGCAACAGCACCGCCGCACATAGCATTACGAATCACCGTGGAAGCAACCCATCATGACAGATAGCATACATCCCATTACCTCAGACGTAATCGCTTAGCGCTCGGCCTTTGGTCAGATTGCCCATGCAGAGGCCGGCAACTCGGCTTCGATGACAAGGGAGTTCAGTCATGGCCGCTTACGCCGTCGCCCATATGCGCCAAGCCACAATGGGTCCGCAGATCGTCGAATATCTGCATAGGATAGATGCCACGCTGGAACCTTTCGGCGGCCGTTTTCTGGTCCATGGCGGCGATGTGGAGGTGATCGAGAACGACTGGCCTGGCCATCTGATCATCATAGAATTTCCCGACAGGCAGCATGTGCATGGCTGGTACAATTCGCCGGCCTACCAAGCGATACTGGCGCTGCGCACGGACAATTCGGAGGCCGATGTGGTGTTCGTCGACGGCGTCGAACATCCGCACAAGGCCACGGATGTTCTGGAGCAATCGCCGGATCAAGGATCAATTGGACGCTGAACTGCGGTTCAAGGAATGGCGGTACAGCGTCTAGCTATGCCCAACATAGTCTGGCACCGTTTCGATTTTGTCGCGAACCATGCCAGTTGCGAAACTGAACTGGCCCCAAAACGCCAAACCATAAAATGCCTGACCGACAATCAGAGAAAAGGGAACCTGCCAAAGCGGCATCCCGGTTTCCCGGGCATGGCCTACGATCCGTCGTGTCGTGCGCCATGACATGGTGAGCCACCGGCTGAAGGACTTGACTATCCGTCGCGTGCGGCTCGGCGAATTGAGCGCAACGAACTTCCGGTCGGCGTCGCGACCTGTAACCAGGGCGCGCCAGTAAAAGAACCGCCAGCCCCGCGGCGAATAGTGATAAACGCGTGCGTTGACATTATGAATTTTGTGGCCTTCCCGCAGCAGTTCGCGCATCAGCAAAGTGCAGGAAACCTTGAAGCCGTTATGTTTTGGAAAAGGGTGGCTGAGGATCCACTCGCGTCGAAACGCTACATTGTTGGCGTTGATCGCTCGCTTCGAGGCAAATCGCCCGTCACCACGGGCCATCGGGAAAAACCAGATCAACGCAAAGGTTCTTGAAAAGAAGTCGTCGTATGAAAGGTATGTATATCCGTTTGCGCAGATAACTTCAGAGTTTTCAAAGGGTTCAAGCAGTCCTGATAGCCATCCTGGTTCCGCGACCACGTCGGAATCCAGAAAGATGACGATATCTCCGTCCGATGCCAGCATACCGTTGTTCTTCAGGTCGTAATATCGGCCGCCAGGGAAAGCTGTGAAGACGAGTTCGGCAACCTGACCGAGCTGCGGGGCCTCATTCGAAATCTCACGACGCAACGCCTCTTTGTCCGACTCTGCTCCGCCGTGAGAGATGACGATCCTTGGTCGCGCTGAACCGGTTGCTGAAACCGATGAGATTTCCCGAGCCAAGGCCTTCATCCCAACGCCGATCTCGCCCCAGTCGATCGATTTTGCATTCTCCATTTCGACGACGAGTGAATAAGTTGCGCGTTCTTCGACCATTTTTTGCCCCCCCGAGCCGTCAGTGTGGCTATAGCCGCACTAGCCCGCTGTCAAACAGTCGACGCCATTTACACTGGTTCGCGATCGTCATACAGGGCGACTTTGCTCGGCGCCAAACACACTGTTGCTTGGCGAGTCGGGTCTTTGATCGGTGAGGAAATTACCGTTTCAGCAAGAACACTGCCTGCTGGCCGAAGAAATTCCAGAACCACCACGGCATCGACAAGCCGATCTTCTGGCCGGCGGCGTCGAGGGCGGTTGCCTTCTCGACTGTCGCGCCGAGTTCGTCGCACAGATTGACGAAATCGCGGATGGTGCAGAAGTGGATGTTGGGCGTGTCGTACCAGGAATAGGGCAGGTCCTTGGTCACCGGCATGCGGCCGTTGAGGAACAGCGACAGGCGCACACGCCAATGGCCGAAATTGGGGAAGGAGACGATGGCGCGGTTGCCGATCCTGAGCAGTTCGTCGAGCACCAGCTTCGGGTTGCGGGTGGCCTGCAGCGTCTGCGACAGGACGACGAAGTCAAAGCCCTTGTCGGGATAGAATTCGAGATCCTTGTCAGCGTCGCCCTGGATGACCGAGAGGCCGCGCGCCACACATTCGTTGACGCCGCGCTGCGACAGCTCGAGTCCGCGGCCGTCGACCTGCTTGGTGTCCTGCAGCAGTTCGAGCAGCGAGCCGTCGCCCGAGCCGACATCGAGCACGCGCGACTGTGGCGGGATGAGGTTGGCGACGACTTCGAGGTCGACGCGCTGGTCGCGGTTGACGCTCATGGCTTCGCCTCCCGCCTGGCGCATGATCCCGATCCGAAAAGCCTGCAATTTTTCCGGGTCATGCGCTCAGCCCTCTCGCTCGGGCCGCCGAGCCGATGAAGCCGTTTATCGCGGCAAACAGTTCCGGCTCGTCGAGCAGGAATGCGTCGTGGCCACGGTCGGTCTCGATCTCGACGAAGGATACCGATGCGCCGGCGGCGTTGAGCGCATGCACGATCGAGCGGCTCTCCTCGGTCGGGAACAGCCAATCCGAGGTGAACGACACCAAGCAGAAGCGGGTTTTCGTGCCGGCGAAGGCATCGGCCAACCGGCCGCCATGGTCTGCGGCGAGGTCGAAATAGTCCATCGACCGCGTCATGTAGAGGTAGGAATTGGCGTCGAAGCGATCGACGAAGGTCATGCCCTGGTGCCGAAGATAGCTTTCGATCTGGAAGTCGGCGTCGAAGCCGAAGGTCAGCGCTTCGCGATCCTGCAGATTGCGGCCGAACTTGCGGTGCAGGGCGGCTTCCGACAGGTAAGTGATGTGGGCGGCCATGCGCGCTACCGCCAGGCCCTTTTCCGGGCGTTTGCCGTGCTCGAAATATTTGCCGCCATGCCAGTCCGGAT
>NZ_RZPF01000471.1:0-5322 GCF_004022735.1 Mesorhizobium sp. M7A.F.Ca.AU.001.01.1.1 | reverse complement strand
CGACAAACTTACGCCGCTTGCTCCGCTGCATCAGCCTCGCAGTCTCGCGCCCGTCCGTGCAATAGCCGCCTTGCAACCGGACCTGCCACAGGTTGGCTGTTTCGACACCGCTTTCCACCAGACGATCGATCCGCTCGTGCGGCGCTTTGCCCTTCCGCGCCAGTATGAAGAGCAAGGCTTGCGCCGCTACGGGTTCCACGGTCTCTCCTATGAATACATCGCCGGGCGGCTCAGCGAGATATCGCCAATTTTCGCGGCGAAACACACGATCGTCGCCCATCTCGGCAATGGGGCAAGTCTTTGCGCCCTGCACGGGGGCAAAAGCATCGATACCACGATGGGTTTTTCGGCCCTGGATGGCCTCGTCATGGGCACGCGGTGCGGCGCCATCGATCCCGGCGTGCTGTTGTATTTCCTGCTGGAAAGAGGCATCGCGGCGGAAGAACTGCAGGCGATGCTCTACGAGAAGTCGGGCCTGCTCGGCGTATCCGGTATTTCCGGCGACATGAGGACGCTCGAAGCGAGCAATGATCCTCGCGCGCAAGAGGCGATGGCGCTTTTCGCCTTTCGCGCCGCGAGAGAGGCCGCGGCGCTTGCAAACACGATGGGTGGCCTTGAATGCCTGGTGTTCACCGCCGGCATCGGCGAACGGTCCGCGACCATCCGCAAGGCCATATGCGAAAAATTGACCTGGCTTGGCGTGGTGCTTGAAGATCGCGCCAACAACACCCACGCCGAGATCCTCAGTCGTCCCGAGAGCAAGGTGGAAGTACGCGTGATTGCGACCGATGAGGAAAGTGTCGTTGCACGTCACAGCCGCATGGTGATGCAAGCCTGAACGCTCGCCTCGGCATCGGAAAATCGGCTGTCGGTTCGGCCCGATGAAAGCCCGGGCAAGGGTATTCCCTGTACGAAAATTACCAAGCAAGCGGTCGGGGGAACCAACTGCCCATAGAAATATTGTGCGAGCAATCCCGGCTAACCCCGAGATCGTCGGCCGATGATCAGGCCGACAGCCTTACTTCAGGCATTGGCTGAGGAATCCATGTTTACGGACGACGTTGCGGTGAGGCGCCTGAAAATCCTGGTCGAGCAATATGTCGAGACACGCAAGAAACGCCACGATGTGATCTCTACCGCCAAGGCCGGGACCGCAATTCGAGAGGTGATGCCAAGTTGCCCGCTTTCAGGAAAGGCCTTCGATGATCTGATAGCGGCCTGCGCCATCGAGCATGGCCTCGCTGTGCTCTTCGACAATCCGGGGACATCAGGCACTGAAGTCTGAGGCTGGCGCTTCCGATGCTACCGTCGCGATGAGCAGGAGTTCAGTCGGCATGTCCAGGTACTTTTTCGACCTTCGAGATGAGAGCGGAAGCTTGCAGGAGGATCCCGAGGGCCAGGAATTTTCTGATCTCGCGAGCGCTGAGGAAAACGCGATGGCGTCGGCGAAGGAAATCCTTGCCGAAGAGCTGCTGCATGGCAGGCCGCTGCGTACCGGATTGACCTTCGAGATTTTTGACGAGAACCGCAACCTGGTGCTGCGCTTTCCTTTTGCGCTCGCGGCCGAAAAGGCCGGGGCACCCCCTTAATCCCGAATTGCCTGGCCGATCACCTGCAGGGGCCATACAGGTCGCCTCATGCGGATCCTATCCTTCCGCCTTGAAGTTTCTGGCTTCCTTCTCGACCTTGGGGTTGTCCTTGCCATGCTTTTGCATGAGCTCCTTGGCTTGCTTGGGTGAGACGTCGGTGGTCTCTGCCAAGCGCAATGCCTTCTTGTCCTTGCTTTCGGTCTTCTGCTTCTTGGCCGTCATGGCTCTTGAACTCCCTTGAAGCCTTTTCCGATCGATCTTTGCCGGTGCGAACACCTGAGCATGTCCAGATGAACACTTTCGTTGCCTGGCCTGCTTCGATGACGAGACGTCAACGAGACGATGCCGGTCAGGTTCCGTGCATCGCCTGCTCATGTCCAAACTTGTCACGCCACGCGGCGGTACCGATGGCGGTCGCGGATGAACTCATTGAAGAAGCGGCCTTTTGAGGAAGCTTTGGTGAAAGCGGCATAAGTTGCCGGTGCAACATCCTCATATTCGTAGCGTCTGCCGCTCGGCACAAACCAGACCGACAGGATCCTGGTGGCGGGATCGTATTGCGCATTTCGGATCACGGTCGATGGCATGGTCGCACCCGACAGGTCTGCCCGAATAACCCGTTAGCGATCGTCAGGTTCCGCCGATATCCTGGCGTCACGCACCGCGACTACCGGTCGCGCGGGTTGCCGAACTTCGGGTCGCGCTTCCTTGAATATCGGTCGATGCGTGGCAGGCTGTCATCAAACTCGATCCACGGCAGCCTCAGGTCCCAATAGGCATGGGCTTGCGGCCGAAACCCTTCAGGGTTGTCAAAGAAGCCGATCGTCACATAGAACTCGTCCGGCAGGCCTTCGTCGCTATAGCCTATCGAGCTTCCACAGTCTGGGCAGAACGTGCGGGTGACGCCTGGCGTTTGGGAAAAGGCCTTCGGCGTCCCTCTAAGGAGCTGAAATTGCTTCGGCCGGTAACCAACCCAGATCGTCAGCGGACTTCCGATGGCCCGGCGGCAATCGTCGTCGTGATCGTAGCATATCCAGAAAGGCTCTCCGTCCAGGGCTGCGGCGATCCCTCCGCAGAAGCAGGCTCCGGTTTTCGCGCCGCATCGTCTGTCCACCCTGTTGCGCCTAAGAGAGAGCGGCCGAGTGGCCGCTCCCGTTCAAGGTGAAGTCCTTGAAATCATGCATCGTGATGCTCGGGCATGCTCTTGAGCTGATCCTTGGTCCAGTTCGTCACCGCGTGAACGTCGCCGTCTTCATCGCGCATGAATTCCAACTGGCTTGCGGGAACGGCCACCGGCTTGGCGCCAATGCCGAGAAAGCCGCCGACATCGATGACGACCTGACTGGCGGCTCCTGAGCCGTGCACATGCGAAACGCTGCCGACTTTGTTGTCGTCTGCGTCGTAAATCGTGGCGTCTTCGAGAATGTCTGGTGTCAGTTCGGTGCTTGTGAGGCGTACGTGGTTGGTGTGATCCATCTTTCGAGACTCCTGTTGGGTGGAATATTTGAACCTCTCAGCCGAGCAATCGTTCCGAACAATTCCGGGGGCGACGGACGGACGACGCAAGGACGCTAGAAGCCTCAACTCAGCCTCCGTCCGAATTGACTCGCAAAGCTCCGTACGGAAGCGTACAAAAGGAAATCGTCAGCAGCACAGTTGGGGCGCTGACGCTTGGGAGTGACCATCGCTCTTGCCCATCACGAGGCATGGTGTTGCACGGCGAAGGAGCCCGAGCACCCCGGTCTGCCATTGGGCGCGATGACCGCGCTGGCGCGGGATACAGGCGCCACTGAACAACAGATACGCGAAATCATATCGCTCCTCGGGTTCGATCGCGCCTCTATCCTGCGGGAGGCTCGTTTGCTGGCGAAAGATAGTCAGCCAACAAGGCCTTCGAGTCTTCAGCAGTAACTGTCGGTTTCATACCAACGCGCCCGCCCGTCTAGTGCTGCGCGAGACGAAGTCTATGGTTCGTTACCGTCCGCTCGTTCGACGGGCGCGGCCGGCTAAGAGATCCCAGTGCTCTTGCCCAAGGGAAAAGAGTCTCGTGGATTACCAGACACTGCAAGCCAAGAGCGAATTGCTTCGCCGGATGAGCGCGGACGATTTCGCGCGGCTACGTCCGCATCTGGCGAGTGTTTTTCTTGAGTTGCGCGCGCCGCTGGAGACCGCGGGGCAGAAGATCGAAGCCGTCTATTTTCTGGAAAGCGGGCTGGCCTCGGTAGTGGCGAGGACTTCGCCTGCGACCGAAGCCGAAGTCGGAATCATCGGGTTCGAAGGAATGACCGGTTCGGCCCTGGTCATGGGGGACGACCAGGCCAACTTTGATTGTTACGTCCAGTCGACATGCGAGGCTCTCCGGATAGAGGCTGCCCCCTTCGTCGAAGCCCTGGAGGACAGCCCTACATTGCGGTCGTTCCTGTTGCGCTATGTCCAATATTTCCATGTTCAGACAAGCTATACGGCATCGATCAACGCGCGGCAGAGCCTGGAAGTTCGACTGGCAAGATGGCTTTTGATGTGCAGCGACCGCACTGTCGGCGACAGGCTTATGATAACCCATGAATTTCTGTCCATCATGCTTGGTGTGAGGCGTCCGGGGGTTACCGTCGGCCTCCAGATGATCGAAAGTTACGGTTATATCCGAGCGCGCCGCGGAGAGATTACGATCCGCGATCGAGACGGTCTCATGACGTTGGCGCGAGATTCTTACGGTCCACCCGAAACCCAGTACCGCCGGCTGATCGGAGATTTGGGCTCGAAGCATCCCGCGAGGCAGGAGCGGCCTCTCGTTTGAGCGCGCCGGGCCAACAGAGGCTTCTCCGCCACAGAGCCGCCAGCGGACATTTCGAGTGGCCGGCGCGATGATGCCGGTGAGACACCGTTGCCTAAACCCGCGCCGGCCACTGCGGCATGTTTTGGGGATGCCGCGTTGCCAATCTAGTTGCCGACAAGCAACTGGCAACGAAAGCTCACGGTTTGGTAAGAACCGTACGTACATGCACGCAAACTCCCTCGGTCGCGTTCAAGGCATGCTCGCGAAATCCTGAGTTGAATACAGTCCCTCGATAAAATCCGGATTGGCAGGCCCTGTCCGTCGTTGTGGTGACGTCCGCAGGGTGGGTGCAGATTGGCTGGCCAGGTTCCGATATTGCCAGGCGGGCTGGCCTTCACCATCTTAGCTGGGATGGCGACACCCAAATCGAAAACACTCGACTCCGGCTCATCCGGGCTTCAGCACGATCTCTTTGGTGCTGCCGACGACCTACCGGAAGGTTTCTTCTATCAGCCCGAGTTGATCACGGCGCAAGAAGAAACGGAACTCGCCCGGCATCTGGAAGGCCTGCCGTTCGAGGCGTTCGATTTCCATGGCCATCTGGCAAACCGGCGCGTCGTCGGTTTTGGCCTGCGTTACGACTACGACAGACGCCAGGTCGTCGAGGCGCCGCCGATCCCTGACTTCCTGCTGTCCCTGCGCGACAAGATCGCAGCGTTGGCAGGCCGGCCCGCCAACGCCTTCGCGCAAGTGTTGATCAACGAATACCGGCCCGGCGCCTGCATCGGCTGGCATCGAGACAAGCCTCATTTCGAAGACGTTGCGGGTGTTTCGTTGCTGGCGCCTTGCAGCTTCCGGCTCCGGCGGAAGAATGGCACCAAATGGGACCGCCGGACCATCGTCGTAGAACCAAGGTCGGCGTATCTCATGACCGGACCATCGCGCATGGAATGGGAG
>NZ_RZPF01000046.1:0-15484 GCF_004022735.1 Mesorhizobium sp. M7A.F.Ca.AU.001.01.1.1 | reverse complement strand
GAGCAGCTGGTCGTCGGCCTCGAGCAGGGCGCGCATCACCAGCACATCGTGCAGGTCGCCCAGCCGCTCGCCCAGTTCGTCGACCGCGTTGCGCCTTGCTTTGATCGGTGTCGGCCACAGCCTGCCGAGCAGCGACAGATGCATGCCGTGGGTCTTGGCCGCCTTGCGCAGATCGTGGAAATCATCGGCCGCTCCCCGCGATCCGGCCTTGTCGAGCGCCTTCCTGGCGCGGCGCAGCGTGACGCGGGCGCCTTCGGCAAGCACGTCGGCCGCCTGTTCCGGCTGGTCGGGCAAGGCCAGCGTGCCGATGCGGTGCAGGCCCTCCTCGCAGGCGGCGGTCGCCGCGCCGATCGCCGCTTCGAGCCCTGTACCTTCGTGCAATTCATGCTGGCGCGCGATCAGCCTGTCGCGAACCGCGCCCAGCCCATCGTCGGCGCCCTCCTTGGGAAAGCTTGCCGCCAGGCGGTCGATGGTTTCGATCAGCGCTGTCGCCTCGCGCGGGCCGGCAAGCAGGGCCGCCACGTTGCGGTAGCACTGGTTTTCTGTCTCACAGAATGTTTCGTCACCGGAACGAACAAGCCGCAGCAAGGCGCGAGCGCTCTTCAGCCGCTTGCGGCATTTGTGCAGCGCCTGTTCCGGCCGGCTCCGTGCGGCGTCAAGATGATGCAGCGCCTTGCCGATCTCCTCGGCAAGGATTCTCCTGACCTCGCCGGTCAGCGGCAGGCGCGGATCGATGCGAAAGCTCATGCGGCGATCTCCGGAATCCCACCAAGGGCGAGCGACGCGTTGTAGAATTTCTGCTCGCCGGTGACTTCACGGCCGAGCCAGTCGGGCAGCATTTCGTCCGGCACGTCCTCCGGCGTCTCAAGTTCGGCGACCACAAGTCCCGCAAGCGGTCCGCCAAAGACATCGACTTCATAGAGATAGCCACGGTGCCTAACATGGTGACGTGTCTTCTCGATGACACGTCCGATGGCGAAGTCCAGCATCTCCACCGCCTCCGACAGCGGGATCGGGTATTCGAATTCGTCGCGCTCGCGCGCTTTGCTGCCGAATTTGAGCGTCAGCTTGGCGGAAGTGCCGTCGCTGATGCGGATGCGCACTGTGCGCCCGGGGCCGGCAGCGAGATAGAACTGGAGAATGCGGATATTGGCCTCGGCCAACTCCCGCCATGCGGTGCTGGTGACCAGGAATTTTCGTTCGACTTCCTTGCCCATGGCCGCGCACTAAAGCGTTTGCCGCCGTCGATGGCAAGACAATGACGAACAGAAGTTGACGTTAATCAATCGATTGATTAAAGTGCACTTATGATCAAACTACCTGAGCCCAAAGTTCTTCGTCGCGAGCCCGCCGAGATGACGCGCGCGGCGCTTGTCCAGGCGGCACTGAAGCTGTTCGGACGGCAGGGCTTCGACGGCACCTCGACGCGCGAGATCGCCGCCGAGGCGCGAGCCAATATCGGCTCGATCGCCTATCATTTCGGCGGCAAGGAGGGTCTTCGCACGGCCGCCGCCGACTTTATCGTCGAGACCATCCAGACGGTCGCCGGCCCGGCGCTCGGCAATGCGCAGGCGCCCGCGCCGGTCGGTCCGGAGGCAGCGCAGGCGCAGCTCTTCGCGGCGCTGGAGCGAATGGTCGGCTTTGTCGTGGCCAGTCCGCAGGCCGGTGAGATCGTGCAGTTCATCCTGCGCGAACTTTCCCATCCAACGGCAGCCCTCGATCGTATCTATGACGGTGTCTTCGAGCCGAGCCATCGCCGGCTGTGCCAGCTGTGGGAACAGGCAACTGGCGAGCCCGCCGAAAGCGAGGCCACAAGGCTCACCGTGTTCACGCTGATCGGCCAGGTCATCTATTTCCGCATCGGCCGTGAGGCGGTGATGCGCCGCATGGGCTGGCCCGATATCGGCGCCGCGGAGGCCGCCAAGGTGGTGGCGGTCACATCGGGCAATCTCAAGGCCATACTGGCCGCCAGAAAAGGGGCAAAGACAAAGGGGCAAAGACCATGAGCTTTCTGTGTTCGCTGCCGCTCGCCGCGCAGCTCTTCTCGGCCTGTGCCCCGGCAGCACCGCTGGCCGTCGGCTATGTCGAAGGCGACTACGTGCTGCTGGCGCCGATCGAGGTGGCGCAGGTAGAGACCGTCACGGTGAAGCGCGGCGACCGTGTGGTGCCTGGCACGACCGTGGTGACGCTGGAAAGTGCCGACGCAAAAATCGCTGTCGCGCAGGCGCAGGCCGGCCTTGCCCAGGCGCAGGCGCAATTGGCCGACCTGCAGATCGGCAAGCGGCCGGAAGAGATCGCCGTGCTGAAGGCCGAGGTCGATATGGCCAGCGCCCAGGCCGCCGACGCCAAGCGCAAATACGACCGCGCCGCCGATCTGTTCAAGCGCGGCGCCGGCACGCAAGCGGATTTCGACACCGCGTCGGCCACGCTCGAAACGGCCAATGCGCAGGTCGGCCAGGCCAAATCCAATCTCGCCGTCGGCGGCCTGCCGGCGCGCCCCGAGACGATCAAGGCCGCCGACAATCAGGTCAAGCAGGCGCAGGCCGCGTTGGAGCAGGCGCAGTGGCGGCTGTCGAAACGGGTGCTGGCCGCCCCTTCGCCCGGCCGCGTCAACGACGTCATCCGCAATCCGGGCGATACATCAGGTCCGACCGCGCCTGTGATTTCGATCCTGCCCGACGGCGCGGTCAAGCTCAGCGTCTATATCCCGGAGAGCGCCTTCTCCTCGGTCAAGGTCGGCACCTTGCTCGGCGTCCATTGCGACGGCTGCGGCCCGGATGTTAAGGCGCGCGTCAGCTACGTCTCGCCGGATCCCGAGTTCACCCCGCCGGTGATCTATTCGCTCGAGAACCGGCAGAAGCTGGTCTACCTCGTCGAGGCGCGGCCGGAGGGCGATGCCGGCCCGCTGCAGCCCGGCCAGATCGTCGATGTCGATCTGGCGGACAGCGCAAGATGAACGCCATCGACGTACACGGCCTGGTCAAGCGCTTTGGCGACAAGACCGTCGTCGACCATGTGACGATGTCGGTTGCCGAGGGCGAGATCGTCGGCTTTCTCGGCCCCAACGGTTCGGGCAAGACGACCACCATCCGCATCATGTGCGGCCTGCTGACGCCGGACGAGGGCGAAGGCACGGTGCTCGGTTTCAACATCCGCACCGACAGCCTGCGCATCAAGCGCGAAGTCGGCTACATGACGCAGAAATTCTCGTTCTACGAGGATCTGACGATCGGCGAGAATCTCGAATTCGTGGCGCGGCTCTACCGGCTGAAGCCGGTCGAGGGGCATGTCGCGAGCACGTTGGAGGACCTCGGCCTGACGTCGCGCCGCAACCAGCTGGCCGGCACCTTGTCGGGCGGCTGGAAGCAGCGGCTGGCGCTGGCCGCCTGCATCATGCACAAGCCGAAATTGCTGCTGCTCGACGAGCCTACGGCCGGTGTCGACCCGAAGGCGAGGCGCGAGTTCTGGGACGAGATCCATCGCCTCGCCAGCGGCGGGCTGACCGTGCTGGTCTCCACCCACTATATGGACGAAGCCGAGCGCTGCCACCGCATCAGCTACATCTCCTATGGCAAGATGCTGGCCACCGGCACTGTCGCCGAAGTGGTGAAAAATGCCGGGCTGACCACCTTCGTCCTGCAGGGTCCGCGCCTCGATCAGGTCGCCGAAGCGCTTCAGGGCCGCCCCGGCGTCGATCAGGTGGCGCCGTTCGGCGCGACGCTGCATGTCGTCGGCTCCGACAAGAAGAAGCTCGAAGCCGTGCTTGCCGATGTCGAGAGAGAGCACAAGGGCGTGAAAGTTTCGCCCGGCGAAACCAGCCTCGAGGACGTCTTCATCCAGTTCATGTCCGGCTCGAAGGACAACATGGAATGAACAGCGTCTTTTCCTTCGCCCGGCTTGGCGCCTTGCTGATCAAGGAATTCATCCAGATGCGGCGCGACCGCATCACCTTCGCCATGATGCTCGGCGTGCCGCTGATACAATTGGTGCTTTTCGGCTACGCCATCAACAACGACCCGAAAAGCCTGCCGGCAGCACTCGTGGCGACGAGCAACGATCCCTATACGCGCGCCATTGTCGCGGCGCTGCAGACCACCGGTTACTATCGTTTCGACCATGTCGCGCAAAGTGCCGCCGAGGCCGAGTTCCTGATATCGCGCGGCGACGTTGCCTTCGTCGTCACCATCCCGGCCGATTTCGCCAGGAGGGTGGAGAGCGGCAACAGCCCGCAGATACTCATCGAGGCCGACGCCACCGACCCGGCGGTGGCCAGCGGCGCCATCTCGACGCTCGGCACAGTCGCCAGCCAGGCGCTGCTGAGGGCGCAAGGCACGCAGGAAGCCGCCGCCGAGGCCGCCAAGGGTCAGCTCGATGTCGTCGTACACCGGCGCTACAATCCCGAAGGCATCTCGCAATACAACATCGTGCCCGGCCTGCTGGGCGTCATCCTGCAGATGACCATGGTGATGATGACCTCGATCGCGCTGACACGCGAGACCGAGCGCGGAACGATGGAGAACCTGCTGGCGATGCCGTCCAGCCCGCTCGAGATCATGATGGGCAAGGTGCTGCCCTATCTGGCGGTCGGCGGCGTGCAGGTGGTGGTGGTGCTGGCGGCGGCGAAACTTCTGTTCGCCATCCCCTTCACCGGATCGATGTCGCTGCTCCTGACCGCCGTGCTGATCTTCGTGCTGGCGCTAGTGCTGCTCGGCTACACGATTTCGACCATCGCCCGCACGCAGATGCAGGCGCTCCAACTCACCTTCTTCTTCTTCCTGCCGTCGATCATGCTGTCCGGCTTCATGTTCCCGTATCGCGGCATGCCGGACTGGGCACAAATCTTCGGCGAGATATTCCCGCTGACGCATTTCCTACGCATCACCCGCGCGGTGATGCTGAAGGGGGCCGAACTGCCGGCCGTGGCAACGGAGATCGGCTGGCTGGTGGTGTTCGTGGCTTTGTTTGCCGGCGTAGCATTGGTGCGATTCAGGCGGACACTGGATTAGACGCCGCACGACCTCCAGTCTTGCTACCAGCCTTCGCTCCTTGCTCCGCCCGTGGATGACGAAGGGAGAAATGCTTTCGCCAATCTCCATGGTTTATAACTGCCACTAACCGTTGAGCGATTTCGGGCCGCTGACGAAGGCGCTCCCCTTGACGTAAAACCGCAGCGGGCGATCGGCATCCTTTGTAATGCCGATCCGGATGCCTTGGGCGATGTCGCCGCCTTGATGCTCGTCGGTTGCCAGCCATAGCGGGCCTTTGCGGCAAAGATCGAGCCCGTCGAGCGAACGATCGATCCGCAGTGCCTGGGCTAGCCTTCCCGGTCCTCGCGCAAGGTCGCGCAAGCGCTCGATGCCGCGATTGAGCCGCATGAGCGCAATGCCTTCGAGCGGCTCGAGCGCCCTGATGAGCACGCCGGTTCCGACCCCTGGCATCTCGCTCGAGACGTTGAGCATGTAGGAGATGCCGTAGGCGAGATAGACATAAGCGTGCCCAGCCTCGAGAAACAACGAACGGTTGCGCGGCGTCTGGCCCCGGTAGCCGTGCCCGGCGGCATCGCCGGTCACATAGGCCTCGGTCTCGACGATGCGGCCGCTGGCGATGCCTTCGGGCAGTTCGCGCACCACGATCTTGCCGATGAGAGTGCGGGCAAGGGATGCCGTATCGTCGGGCAGCTCAGAACGCGTGAGCGGGCGGTAGATGACCATGTTCAGCCCGGCGACGATTTGGAGGCGGGCGAGGAGTGATCCAAGGCGAAACCTGCCTCAGATCCATGTCGGATCCTTTGGACATCCCGTCTCAAGCCGCGGCCATGATCCCGGCATAAGTGCCGAAATCGACATTGCCGCCGGACAGCACCACGGCAACGCATTTGCCGGACAGTTCGATCTCGCCCGACGACAGCGCCGCCAACGCCACGCAGCCGCCGGGCTCGACCACCAGCTTGAGATAGGCCATGGCGTCGCGCATCGCCTGTGCCGTCGCCTTGTCGGAAACGGCGATGCCGCCTGCCAGGTTCCTGCGGTTGATCTCGAAGGTGATCAGGCCGGGCTCCGCGGTCAGGATCGCGTCGCAGATCGACGCGTGGCCGGGTTCGTTCGACACCCTGGCGCCGGCGGCCAGCGACCGGCGGGTGTCGTCGAAATGCTCGGGCTCCACCGCCCAGACCGCAGTGTTGGGCGAGGCGTCCTTGACGGCAACCGAAATGCCGCTGGTCAGGCCGCCGCCGCCGCAGGGAATGACGACCGCGTCGAGGTCGACGCCAAGCGCTTTTGCCTGGCGCATCAATTCGAGGCCGATCGTGCCTTGGCCCGCAATGATGGCCGGGTCGTCGAAGGGTGGCACCAGCACCATGCCTCTTTCCACGTAAGGGCGAACCACGCTCATGCGGTCGTCGCGAAAGCGGTCGAACGGCACCACCTCCGCCCCCATCTTGCGGACGTTAGCGATCTTCATCGCCGGCGCGTCTGAAGGCATGGCGATGACCGCCTTGACGCCGAACATCGCGGCCGAAGCGGCGACACCCTGCGCATGATTGCCCGACGAGAAGGCGACGACGCCCTGGCTGCGTTCTTCGTCGCTCAGCGACGACAGCTTGTTGTAGGCACCACGGAACTTGAACGAGCCGGTACGCTGCAGCGTCTCCGGCTTGAACAGGATGCGGCCGCCGAAGCGCTTGTTCAGCTCCTGCGATTCGATCAACGGGGTTTCGACGATCAGGCCGGCGAGACGCGCGGCGGCGGCGTGGATGTCGGCGATGCCGGGAGGGGTGGTGGCGGTCATGTGAGGTCCAGTGGACAGGGGTCTTTCCATGATGCCCGCAAAGGGAGGCGGCGCACCATGGGAAAAATGTGACCGTTACAAGGTTTAGCGAGACGGTCGCCAACGCCTCGGCTGCACGCCCCCCTCTGGCCTGCGGACATCTCCCCACGGGTGGGGAGATCGGCTGGGTATCCGCTTTCGCCAATTTCCAACGTTGAAGAAGGGGCACACCTAATGAAGCTGACAATCTCCCCCACGTGGGGGAGATGTCCGGTAGGACAGAGGGGGGCGCCGTCCCGCCGCCGTCTCACGAGTTTCACCCCAACAGCGTCCTCTGCCTCTTGCTCCCGCCCAGCTTGCGCCAGTTGTTGAAGCGGTGGCTGGCGGCGGCAAAGGATATCTTCATCTGCTGGGCGACCGAATAGCGCGACTTGCCCTCGTCGAACATGCGGTAGCAGCACTCGACGCCTTCCTCGGTCAGTTTGCCGTCCGGCGCCTTGTTGTGCGGATTGGCGGGGTCGAATTTCTCGACCTGCTGCTCGACCAGGCCTTTCAGGCGCTGCAGATCGGCCTCGATGCTGGCGATGAGATCGAGAACGGGCTTTGGGTCATAGGGATGCGGAGGCTGTTTTGCCGTCATCTGCGGGTTCCTTGTTCTGGCTGGGTTGAATTATATAGGTGAACATTCACTGATAATGAAGGGGTCGGCCCGGCATGCGAGCTTCAACAATTCTTGACCGCGACCCAAGCGCGCAATTGACCGGAGGCACCTTGAGCCCTAGTTTAGAACTATTCTAAACTAGGGTGAATTCCTCATGCTTTCCCGTGTTTTCGGCTTCGGCCGCCGCCCCTTCGAATCGCTTTCCGAACAGGAGATCCTGGCGCTGGCCATTTCGTCCGAGGAGGATGACGGTCGCATCTATCGGGCCTATGCCGACGGCCTGACGGAAAACTTCCCGCAATCGGCAAAAGTGTTCGAGGAGATGGCCGAGGAAGAGGATGGCCATCGCGATTCGCTGATCGAGCTTTTCCGCAAGCGTTTCGGCGAGCGCATTCCGCTGATCCGGCGCGAACATGTGAAGGGCTATTACGAGCGCAAGCCCGACTGGCTGGTCCGGCCGCTCGGCATCGAGCACGTGCGCAGCCAGGCCGAGGCGATGGAGCGGCAAGCCTACCTTTTCTATGTCGAGGCTGCCAAGCGCACGGCGGATGCCTCGACGCGAAAACTGCTCGACGATCTGGCGGTGGCCGAACTGGGCCATGAGACACTGGCGCAGCGGCTGGAGCAGAAACATGTGCCGGGCGAAGTGAAGGATGAAGAGACCGCCGCCGAGCAGCGCCAGTTCATCCTCACCTATGTGCAACCAGGGCTGGCCGGGCTGATGGACGGATCGGTGTCCACACTGGCGCCGATCTTTGCTGCCGCCTTTGCCACGCATGACACCTGGCAGACGCTGCTGGTCGGGCTTGCCGCCTCGATCGGCGCCGGCATTTCGATGGGCTTCACCGAAGTCGCTTCAGACGACGGCAAGCTGTCGGGCCGCGGCTCGCCGCTCAAGCGCGGTCTGACCGTCGGCATCATGACGACGCTAGGCGGTCTCGGGCATGCACTCCCCTATCTCATTCCGCATTTCTGGACGGCGACCGGGGTTGCCGCGGTGGTGGTGTTCTTCGAATTGTGGGCGATCGCTTTTGTCCAGAACCGCTACATGCAGACGCCCTTCCTGCGCGCCGCCTTCCAGGTGGTGCTGGGCGGCGCCCTGGTGTTCGCGGCCGGCGTGCTGATCGGGAATGCGTGAGTAGCCTCACTCACCCATTCACCGCCCGACTGTCGGCCGGCGCCTCGTCCCTTTCCGTCAGCCCATAGTCCCTCACGACATGGGCGATGCGCAATCGGTAGCCGGCAAAGATGCCGCCGCGACCGGCCTTCTGCGCCTGCCGGTGTTCCTCGGTGTTGCGCCAGTCCTTCACGGCTTCCTCATCTCGCCAGAACGACAGCGACAGGATGCGGTTCGGATCGGCCAGGCTCTGAAAACGCTCGATGGAGAGAAAGCCGTCAATGCCGTCGAGCAGCGGACGCAGGTCCGCGGCGATGCTCAGATAGGCATCGCGCCGGCCCTCCGCCGGTTCGACCTCGAAGATGACGGCAATCACGGCAGCACCAGTTTCGCGTGCGGGCCTGAGGCCAGTTTCAGGAACATGCGATCCTCCTTCAGGATGAATCTCTCGCGTTTGGCGAACTCGTAGTTTGCCTTGCCGGCGGGATCGGCGGCAAGCCGGGCGCGATAGGCTTCGTAGGCGGCCAGGCTTTCGATGTTATAGGCCGCATAGGCGGTCGTCGCCGAGCCCTCATGCGGCGCGTAATAGCCGATCAGATCGGCGCCGCAGCGCGGAATGGCCTGACCCCAGTTGCGCGCATACTCCTCGAAGGCCGCCTTGCCGAACGGGTCGATCTCGTAGCGGATGAAGCAGGTGATGGTCATTGTGGTCTCCTCGGGGCTGCGTCAATAGTTTGAACGACATCGAAACGTCGTGCCGACTGGTCTGCTAGGGCTGCCAGAAGGACTTCGCGCATTCGCGGCGCACGTCTTGCCGCGTCAGGCCAAGGTCGCGCAGCTGATGGTCGTCGATCTCGGCAAGGTCGAGACGCTGCAGATGGCGGTCATACCAGCGGGCCAGCAGCCGCGAACGCAACCAGCTGACGAACGGGAAGAACCGACGGCTGTGGAGCGGGGCTGAGGGGAAAGCGGTTCGTGCGGCCATCGTCGTCTCCTTGATCTCACCGGAGAATAGTGATTATCTGACAAGAACGCTTCGATGAGGAACGAACTATGCGCGAAGGACCCGACATCGCCCGCATCGCCAGCCTGGTCGGCGACCCGGCACGGGCAAACATGCTAAATGCCCTGATGGGCGGCACGGCGCTGACGGCAAGCGAGCTGGCGCTCGAGGCCGGCGTCTCGCTGCCGACCGCCAGCTCGCACCTGGGCAAACTGATGGAAGGTGGGCTGCTCACGGTGGCGAGCCAGGGCCGGCATCGCTATTACGGCCTCGCCGGACCGCAGGTGGCGGGCATGATCGAAGCCATCACAGGCGTCGCGGAAGCCGTCGGTCCAAAGCGTGTGCGGCCGGGTCCGCGCGATGCAGCGATGCGCGTGGCGCGCGTCTGCTACGATCACCTCGCCGGCGAGCAGGCAGTGGCGATGCTCGACCGGCTCGTCGCCAAGAACGTACTGGTCCGCGACGAACAAGAGATCAGGCTCGGGCCATCGGCGGCTTCGCATTTCGCCGCGATCGGCATCGACGTCTACACCAAGCCGCGCCGGCCGGTATGCCGCGCCTGCCTCGACTGGAGCGTGCGCCGTTCGCACCTCGCCGGCACGCTGGGCGCCGCCATCCTCGACAAGATCCTTGCCGAGAAATGGGCGCGCCGCGAGAAGGACAGCCGCGCGGTGATTTTCTCGCTGCCGGGCAAGCAGGCTTTCGAGAAGGTGTTTCTGAGCTGAGGAGCCGACGCTGATTTCGTCACGCTGGCAGGCCAGAGGGGGCGCGAAGGATCGCTGCGCTGGCAAATTGCGCGAACTACCCCCGCTTCAACGCCTTCCCCTGCTTGAAAAATTCCCTCCACGGATCGGCTTTCGCCAGCTGCTTCAGCGTCGTCTTGTCGCCGATCGGGAAAGCGTTCGGCGGCAAGCCGGCCTCGATCTCTGGCCAGGTCACCGGCATCGACACGGTGGCGCCTTTCTTGGCGCGCGAGGAATAGGGCGCGACCGTCGTCGAGCCCCTGCCGTTGCGCAGATAGTCGACGAAGATCTTTCCCGTGCGCGCTTTTTTCGACAGCGTCGCCGTGTAGCGATCGGGGGCACCCTGCTCCAACGCGCGGGCAAAGTCATGGGCGAAGCCCTTCACCGCATCCCAATCCGCCGCCGGTTTCAGCGGCACCAGCACGTGATAGCCCTTGCCGCCCGAGGTCTTGACGAAATTCGGCAGCGACAGCTCGTCGAGCTTGCCCCGGATATCGAGTGCCGCCTCGCGCACCGCCTTCACGTCGACACCTTCATCGGGATCGAGATCGAAGATGATCTGGTCGGGCTTCTCGATCTCATCGATCGTGCACCCCCAGATGTGGATCTCGACCACGCCATACTGGACCAGTGCGGCAACACCATCGAAATCCCGGATGAACAGGATTTCCTCGCCGTCGGTCGGGTCCTTCATGCGCGCGATCTTGTCGCTCATGCCAGCCGAGGCATGCTTCTGGAAGAAACGCTGGCCGCCGACGCCGTCCGGCGCCCGCACCAGGCTGAGCGGCCGGTTGACCACGAACTGTTCCATGCGCGGCCAAACCTGTGCGTAATGGTCGAGCAGGCCCTGCTTGGATATGTTTTCGTCCGGCCACAGCAGCTTGTCGGGATGCGAGAGTTTGACCGTGGTCGTGATCGACCCGGCGGCTTTGCCGCCTGATGCCGGCTTGGCCGTGCTCTTGCCTGTCGATGGCTTGCCTGTCGCCGCTTTGGGCTTTTCCTGCACGACTTCCTCCGCCGGCTTGTCCTCGCGCAACCCCTGGAACGAGGCGTGGCGTATTATACGGTCCGAGGTCCAGCTGCGAAACTCCACTTCGCCGACAAGTTCAGGCTTGACCCAGACCAGGCCCTTGCCCTTCGGCACGGCGGTGGCGAAGGGCGATGATTTTGCCGTCAACGCATCGAGTTTTGCCTTCAGCTCATTGGCGCCCTTGCCCGAAAAACCAGTGCCGACGCGGCCGGCATAATGCAGCTTGCCGCCCTCGTGGAAGCCGACCAGGATCGAGCGCAGTCCGCGCCCGGTCTTGTCCGACGGCAGGTAGCCGCCGATGACGAATTCCTGCCGCGCCGTGCATTTCGATTTGACCCAGGTCGGGCCGCGGCCGCTGCGGTAGGGTGCATCGGCACGCTTGGAGACGACGCCTTCCAGGCCCATCCGGCAGGCATGCTCCAGCATGATCTTGCCGGGTTCGGCGAAATGGTCGCTGAAGCGGACCGCCGCATTGTCGGACTGTTCGCCGAGCAGTTCCTGCAAGGCCTGCTTACGCTCGACCAGCGGCTCGCGCCGAAGATCCTGCCCATCGAGCCGCATCAGGTCGAACACGTAATAGATGAAGCGATTGGTCCGCTTCGCCGACAGGTCCTGCTGCAGCAGCGCGAAAGACGAGACGCCGCTGTCGGCCAGCACCACCACCTCGCCATCGATGATGGCGTCGCTGCACTTCAGCCCGGCCAGCTCCGCGACGATCTCGCCGCCGAATTTCTTCGTCCAGTCGAGGCCGGTGCGGGTCAGCAGCCGCACATCGGTGCCGGCGATCTGCGCCTGCATGCGATAGCCGTCGAACTTCACTTCGTGCAGCCAGTCCTTGCCCGGCGGCGCATCGCGCTCGAGCGTGGCCAGCTGCGGCTCGATAAAGTCGAGGCGTTTGCCGGCTTTTGTCTTGACGGCGGCCGGCTTGTTGGAATGCCAGACTTTCGGCTTCTCGCCCTTCGCGGTCTTGCCCTCGCCGACCTCCTCGATCGTCAGGCCGGACTTCACCGATTCAGGCGCTTCCTTGAGGATGTCCTCGCCGGGACGCGCTGCGGCATCGTCCGACTTGATCAGCAGCCAGTTGTCGCGCTTTTCACCCGCTCGCGGCTTCAGCCGCACCAGATGCCATGCCCCATGCAGCTTGTGTCCCCTGAGCTCGAAGCTGATATGGCCCTTTTTCATCGCCTTGGCCGGGTCGATCTCGGGAATCCAGGTGCCCTCGTCCCAAACGATAACCGAACCGCCGCCATATTCGCCCTTGGGAATGGTGCCTTCGAACGGCGCATAGTCGATCGGGTGATCCTCGACATGGACAGCCAGTCGCTTCTCATGCGGGTCGAGGCTCGGGCCGCGCGTCACCGCCCAACTCCACAGCACGCCGTCATGCTCGAGCCGCAAGTCGTAATGCAACCGCGTCGCGGCATGCTTGTGGATGACGAAGATGCCGCCGGCCTCGCCCTGCTTGGTCCGGGCGACCTTGCCGGCCGGTTCGGCGGTTTTCTTGAAATCGCGCTTGGAGTGATATTGTTCGAGGCTGGCCATCCGTTGGGTTCCTCACGCCGATTTGCGTTTGGGCGCGCTGGCTTTCGACTTGGCGCGTTTGGCCGCTGGCCTGGCCTTCGCCGACGAAGATGTTTTCGATGACCCGGAGTCCGACAGGCTCTTCTTCAGCGCGTCGAACAGATTGACGACATTGGAAGGTTTGGGCGCCGCCTTGGCCTTCGGCGCCTTGTGGCCGGCCTTCTTGGCGCGGATCAGCTCCAGCAGCGCGTCCTCGTATTTGTCGTCGAATTTCGAGGGATCGAACTTCGTCTTCTTCTTGTCGATGATCAACTCGGCCAGATCGGTCATCTCCTGATCGGTCTTCACGGGCTCGATGTCGCCGAAGACGGTGTCCGGTTGCCGTACCGTGTTGTCGTAGCGCAGCGTCGTCAGCACCATGCCCTTGCCGAGCGGTTCGATCACCACCGGCCGTTCGCGTCGGTAGAGCACGATACGCGCCAGCCCGGCCATCTTCTTGCCCGCCATCGCATCGCGAATGACGGCGAACGCCTCTTCCGACACCTTGTCGGCGGGCGCCACATAGTAGGGCGTGTCGAGATAGATCTGCTGGATCGAAGCTTTGTCGACGAAACCGTCGAGCGCCATCGTGTGCGAGGATTCGATCTGCACCGCCTCGATCTCGTCTTCCTCGATATGGATGAAATTGCCATCGTCGAGTTCATAACCCTTGATCTCGTCATCCTCCTCCAACGGCTTGCCGGTTTCGGCATCGACATAGAGGCGCTTCACCGTGTTGCCGGTCTTGCGGTTGAGAATGCGAAACGAGACCCGCTCCGTATGGGTGACGACATTGGTCAGTTCGACGGCACAGGTGACCAGCGAAAGCTTCAGATAGCCTCTCCAGGCCGGACGCGGCGCCATGATATCTTCCCTTCAGAACCAGATGAAGGTGAGAACGGACAGATCGCGCTCCAGTTCCGCGCTCCCGCGCCGATCTGGATGCCAAGGGGCCGCCTGAGTGGTTCTGGCCGCCAGCACGGAAATTTCGCGGGCTCGGCAAAAGTTGAAACAGAACCGCGCGCAGGCGACATTCAAACGAAACATATGTGATGCAAAAGTCACATTGGCCGGAATGCCAACCAACTGCACGGAAAGACCCCGAATCAGCCGCATTCCAGCCACGAAGCAAGGCATTTTCGACCAGATATTAACATCACGTTCACCGACTATTCACGCCTCGACGCTATGATGACCGCAATTCGGAAGGGACATCCGAAAATCGGGACAGGGACAAGGTAATGAACTTCCTCGCGCACCTCATCGGCTATGCCGCCGCCATCCGCGAATTCGTTGCGCCGACCTACCGGCCCGAACGCTATTACATGCGCGGCCCCGGCCCGGCCTGCGCCCGTCGCGGCAACTCGCTGGGCGCGCACTGATCATGGCTTTCGAAAATCGCCACAACAGCCGGATCTGCAGGCCGGCCGCCTCTATCCGCGCCACCACCTATCGCGCCGAGCGTCCCGCTCTCGCCGACAGGCGCCGTGCGACATCGCCACGGCTTTGATACCATCGCTGGCCGGCTTAGTGTCATAGGACACGAGCAGCCGAGGCCAGCGTGACGGACCATCTTCAACCAGTTCGACCCCAGTCAACTCGTCCCTTCGAAACAGTTCTCGACTCACGCCATCCATTGATCGTTTTCGATGGCGTCTGCGTGCTCTGCTCCGGTTTCGTGCGCATGGTGGTCAGGCTCGACCGCCAAGGCCGTTTCCGCTTCGCCACCGCGCAGTCGCCCTTCGGTGAAGCGCTGTTCCGGAAGCATGGACTGCGCACCGACTCTTACGAAACCAATCTCGTCCTGATCGACGGCGTCGCCTTCACGCGGCTGGACAGTTTTGTCGCCGTCATGGCGGAACTCGGCTGGCCTTGGCGGGCGGCCAAGGCACTGTTGCTGTTGCCGCGCCCGCTGCGTGGTTGGCTCTATGATCGCATCGCCAGGAACCGCTACGCCCTGTTCGGCAGGAAGGATGCTTGCGACATTCCTTCTCCGGAGCTGCGCAAGCGGTTCCTTGGCTGAGGGTGTGGCTATGCGCTACCGCGGCTGGCTCGTGCCATCCGGCCGGCACGGCTCGAGCACGATCGGTCCGCCTGCCGTCCTCCCCAATTCCCGGCAGCCCTGAACCGTGCACAGTGTCCAGCCGTCGCTGGTTGCACCTGAAGCGGCGAGCACGACGCGCCGCTGCGGGCCGACATCAGGCGCATAGCTCCACCAACCCTCCTTCAGCACCGCGCCTTCCGGCGGCTCCATGCCGGCGCCCGAGCCCTCGATCCGGGCTTCGACCACCTGCAGGCCGGAGGACGTGACCTTCCAGTCTTCTTGCCAGCGCGTCCGTTCCACCGAATGCGTCCAGGACAGCGTGAAGGCGGCGACGGAGAGCGTTACCGTCTTGCCCGCGGCCAGGATGCACAGGCTCATGTTCTGACTGAAGCCTGCCGCGCGCGAAAACAGTGCCAGCCGATCCAGGCCAGCGCCAGCACCCAGCCGGCCTCGTCGGTGAGCGGCACCGCGGCGACCAGCAGCACGCCGGCCGCGAAGGCGACGAGCCGCTCCCACCACGCCATGCGGGTGACCAGAAAACCGACGGCGGCGGCACCCCAC
>NZ_RZPF01000470.1:0-5329 GCF_004022735.1 Mesorhizobium sp. M7A.F.Ca.AU.001.01.1.1 | reverse complement strand
TGCCCTACTGCCCTACTGCCCTACTGCCCTACTTCACAACCAGCCATTCTTCCTGAACCGCCAATACAGAAACGCGCAGATCAGCGCGATCGTGGCCAGAACCACCGGATAGCCGTATTCCATCTTCAGTTCCGGCATGTCGCTGAAGTTCATGCCGTAAATGCCGGCGAGCGCCGTCGGCACCGCCAGGATTGCGGCCCAGGAAGCGAGCTTCTTGGTGTTGGCCGTTTCCTGACTCTGGCCGACCAGCAAGCTCGCCTCGAAAGCGAATGCCAGCACCTCGCGCAGGCTGTCGATCTTCTCCTGAACGGTGCGGATGTGATCGGTGACGTCGCGGAACAGCGGATGCATGGCGGTGTGGATCTGCGGCAGCTCGGCGCTGGTCAGCCTTCGGCAGACTTCGACCAGCGGAAGCGCGGCATTGCGCAGGCGCAGGAGATCGCGGCGCAGCATATAGAGCCGCTCTATGTCGGGAGCGGTCATCGGCTTCAGCAGAACCTTGTCCTCGATCGCCTCGACCTCGTCCTCGATCTGCTCGAGCACCGGCATGTAATTGTCGACGATGAAATCGAGGATGGCATAGAGGACGAAATCCTCGCCCTTGGCCAGCGAGTGCGGGCAGCTTTCCCAGTGCTGACGAACGGCGGCATAGGACGTCGAGGGACCGTGCCTGACGCTGACTATGTAGCCTGAGCCGACGAACAAATGGGTCTCGCCGAAGGTGACCCGGCCCTCGATCAGCTGCGCGGTGCGGGCGACGATGAACAAGGCGTCGCCATATTGCTCGATCTTCGGCCGCTGGTGCGGGTGCTCGGCATCCTCGATCGCCAGCTCATGCAGGTGAAACTGCGCCTGGACGCGCAGCAACAGGTTACGGTCGGGCTCCAACAGGCCGATCCAGACGACGTGACCGGATTTTTTTGCCCATTCGCCGGCTTCCTCGATGGGAATGTCGGCGATGCGGCGGCCCGCGGTGTAAACGCCGCAAGCGATAATGCCGGATATCGGCGCAGGCGCCGGGGTCAGGTTCCGAACATTTTCCATCACGACCTCCCGGAGCAAATCCACGGACGAGGATAGAGGCAAAGCCCGGAAAGCTTATCGTAAATCGGGTGACGGTTCGAGAGGCGGCGTTCACTTCACCGGCTGCGTCTCGGAAAGGCTGATTTTGTCGGTCTTGTCGCCCTTGGGCCGCTCAGCCGGCAACTGATCGCCGGTGACGATGTAGTAGATGGTCTCGGCTATGTTGGTGGCGTGATCACCGATACGCTCGATGTTCTTGGCGCAAAACAGCAGATGCGTGCAGGGCGTGATGTTGCGCGGATCTTCCATCATGTAGGTCAGCAATTCGCGAAACAGCGATGTGTACATGGCGTCGATCTGGTCGTCACGATCGCGCACGAAGCCGATCTTCTCCACCGAACGGGACGCGTAGACGTCGAGCACTTCCTTGAGCTGGGTCAATGCCAGGTTGGACAGAGCCTCGAGGCCGCGGAACAGGCTGGTCGGCTGGCGTCCGTCGGTGACGGCGACAACCCGCTTGGCAACGTTCTTGGCGAGATCGCCAACCCGTTCGAGGTCGGCGGAGATGCGGATGGTCCCGACTATCTCGCGCAAATCCGCCGCCATCGGCTGACGCTTGGCAATGATGATGATCGCCTTGTCGTCGATTTCGCGCTGGCCCTCGTCCAGTACGGTATCGTCGCGGATGACCTTCTGGGCAAGGCCCGGGTCGGCATTGACGAGAGCGGTGACCGCCTGTTCGACCATGCGCTCGGCATGGCCACCCATCGCGGCGATGCGCTTCGACAGATATTTCAACTCCTCGTCATAAGCGCTGACGATGTGCACGGACTGCATGGCAAATGCCTTCCCACGGGGTGTTTTGATTTTGAGTCGTTTCCTCGAATCCCCGCTGATACGCTAGCCGGATGACAGAAAAAAGAAACAGTGCCCTTGAATTAGGGCGATATCAGTGCGCCGGCAAATGAACCGAGAATGCCGCGCCGTTGCCGACTTCGGACTTGATCGAAAGCCGGGCGTTGTGGCGCGTCAGGATATGCTTGACGATCGACAGGCCGAGGCCGGTGCCTTTCTGGGTCCGGCTGGTCTCGACATCGACGCGGTAGAAGCGCTCGGTAATGCGCGGAATGTGCTCCTCGGGAATGCCAGGGCCAAAGTCCCTGATCGTCACGTCGATGCCCGGCTCTGGTCCGGCATCGCTATGCGCTATGGATACAACCACGCGCCCACCCGACTGCCCGTATTTGCAGGCGTTTTCCAGGAGGTTCTCGAAAACCTGGAAAAGCTCATCGCGATCGCCAGGCACATGAAGCGGTCCGTCGGCGTAGCGCCGCTCGATGGCAACGGCGTTTTCGCTGGCCAGCGGTCCGAGCGAGTCGATGACGCTGTCGACGGTCTGGCGCAGGTCCACCTCGGTTCCCGGCTTCAGATAGGGTTTCATCTCGAGCCGCGACAGCGACAACAAATCGTCGATCAGACGCGCCATGCGGCCGGTCTGGCTCTGCATGATCTGCAGAAACTGGTCGCGCGCCGCCGCGTCGTTGCGGGCTGGCCCGCGCAGCGTTTCGATAAAGCCGGCGATGGAGGCAAGTGGGGTGCGCAGTTCGTGGCTGGCATTGGCGATGAAGTCGGCGCGCATGCGGTCGATCCTGCGCGTTTCGCTCTGGTCCTTGAACACCAGCACATAGAGATCGGTGGCGTGACCGACCGAGGACACGCTCACCCGGTAAGCCCGTTCGACCGGCAGCTTCTCCGTATAGTCGACGATATCGGAGGCGACATCGCCCGATAGCACGCCATCCAGCAGAGCCTGCATTTCCGGCGCCCGGAATTTCAGCGACAGCGACATGCCTGGCGCGATGCCGCCGAAAGCGGCGAAGGCGGCGGCGTTGGCATGGACGATGGTGGCAGCCCGGTCGAAGATGATCAGCGGATCGGCGACGGCGGCGGCCAGATATTCACCCGAGAGCCTCTGCAGGCCGGTGGCCTCGATGGCGGCTCCGCTGCCAGTGGATTGGCGCGCGCCGGCGGCCGGCAGTATTGCCGCTGCAAATAGCAACAGCAGCGCCGCGAGGACGACATAGGCTGAAATCCCGGCCAAGGCATAAACGGCGACGACCGCGACGACGCCGGCCGCAAGCAGCCAGCGGCTGTTCCACAGCCGTGCGGCCATGGTTTGCGCGATGCCTCTCTGCTCTGTGTCCAGGTCAGCCATCTGCCCGCGGGCCCGCACCCCATGCCTTCGCACCCGGTCCACGGTGGCGGAAAAACTTCCACTAGACCGTTCCGGAGGCTCCCCATAGCATGAGTCCGGAAGCTGGAAAGGGTTCGTCTCGATGAAAAAAGCCAAGGAAAGTCCCGCCGCGCCAACTTCGGGGCCGCTGAAGATCAGGATCGGCGGCAAGGAACGGGAGTTCGACATCGAAAACCCCGTGCTTCCCGACTGGGTCGAGGACAACAAGCTGACTGCCGGCGGCTATCCCTACGACAAGAAGATGAAAAGTGATGAGTATGACGAGACGCTCGAGAAGCTGCAGATCGAGCTGGTCAAGGCGCAGGCCTGGCTGCAGTCGACCGGCAAACGGGTGATGGCGCTGTTCGAGGGCCGCGACGCTGCCGGCAAGGGCGGCACGATCTTCGTGGTGCGCCAGTACCTCAATCCGCGCACGGCACGCAACGTGGCGCTGACCAAGCCGACCCCGACCGAACTGGGGCAATGGTACTACCAGCGCTATGTCGACCACTTCCCGACTTCAGGCGAATTCGTCACCTTCGACCGCTCCTGGTACAATCGCGCCGGCGTCGAGCCGGTGATGGGTTTCTGCACGCCGCAGCAGCACGAGCAGTTTCTCGACGAGACGCCGCATTTCGAGCGGATGATCTCCAACGAGGGGATTCACTTCTTCAAATTCTGGCTGAACATCGGCCGGGAAACGCAGCTCGAGCGCTTCCACGACCGCCGCTACAGCCCGCTGAAGAGCTGGAAGTTTTCGCCCATCGACGTTGCGGGCATCACCAAGTGGGACGACTACACCAAGGTGCGCGACACAATGTTCGAGCGCACCCACAAGGAATTCGCGCCGTGGATCATCGTACGGGCCAATGACAAGCGGCGCGCGCGGCTTGCGGTCATGCGGCGCATCCTGTCGTCTCTGCCCTATGAGGGGCGCGATCTCGAAATCATCGGCAAGGAAGACAAGAAGATCATCGGCGAAGGGCCGTCATTCCTGGGAAAACAGGATTGACGCTTTTTTGCGTCGCGCGGCAGGAACCGCGCGACGCAATCATGATGCTTAAGCCGCCAGCCTGGCGATACGCTGCAATCGCCGCAGCGTCGTATCATCCTGCAGCGCCTGCTGGAAAAGCGAGATCTCCTGATCGATGCGATCGCAGAGGGCCTCGGTGTTCCCCTTCAGCAGGCCGCGCGTCTGCAGCAGGGCGGCGACCGGCTTCTTGACGAGCTGTCTTGCCCGACCAAGGGCCGCCTCCTCGACGGTGCCTCCCGGCACGATCTCCGCGACCAGGCCGAGCGCCCTGGCATCTTCGGCGCGAAGCGTGTCGCCGAGGCAGAAGAAGCGGAAGGCACCGGCGTAGCCGAGCTTCTGCGGCGCCAGGATGCTGGTCGCCGCATCCGGCACCAGGCCGAAATCGACGAACGGCACCCTGAACGTGCTCTCATCGGACGCGATCACCATGTCGCAATGGAACAGGATGGTGCAGCCGACACCGACGGCATCGCCATCGACGCAGGCAAGGATGGGCTTTGGAAACGTCGCCAGCGTGCGGAACAGGTCGGTGACGGCGGCGATCAGTTTCTGGTGCTTGGTGGCGTCGAGGAATTCGGAGAAGTCGCCGCCCAGACAGAAACAGCCTGCCAGGCCGCGCAAGACGACGACGCGAACCTCCTCATTGTCGGCTGCTTCATGGAAGGTCCTTGCCAGGCTTTCATAGGCCCTCCTGTCCAGCACCGGCCGGCCGTCACTCGACGACACGGTGACCACCAGCGTGTGGTTGCGAAGTTCAGGTTGCGGATGTGTGCTCATGACTGTCTCCGATCTCATGACGCACGCCTTTGCCCGAGCATGTCGGGATATCCCCTGGCCAGCACGGGAGCAAAATGATTGCGGCGCGACCGCACCACATCGAGTGTGTGCTCGTTGAAGGTCAGCAAGGTGGCGACCACCTGCTGGTTGCCATAGGTGCGCTGATAGCCAAGCGGGGTCGCCAGGAAATGCAGTTGCAAGGCGCGCAGCACCCACATCGGCTCGAACTCGATGATCACCTTGTCGACGCCGCGCTTCAGCCC
>NZ_RZPF01000469.1:0-5339 GCF_004022735.1 Mesorhizobium sp. M7A.F.Ca.AU.001.01.1.1 | reverse complement strand
CTTCAAAGGCGGCAGCGTCGAGGCTTATCGGCAGAACATCCAGGCGATCAGGACGGCAGCCGATAAGGCAGCCGATTGACCAGCAGTGTTCCCGCGTCAGCCCTGCATGCCGGCTAAGGTTCTGGTGCCGGGCGGGTTTGTGAAGCTTTTGGGGCAACGGCATCGGATGTGAGCGATTGCCTGATTCGGTTTTCAGCTCCGTCGTCTATGCCCAAAGCAGACAGTTGATCTCGCACGAATACAAAAGAACAAAAAGAACAGGTTCTCCTGCGTGCATACAAAACATGTTAAGTGCCCGCAGGTTGTGAAAAAGCGCGGAATTACAGCATTGAACTCCGAAATGCCGCATATTCCTTTGTGCTAAAGTACAATAACGTGATCTTCTGCTTGAGCAGGCGAATCTTCGCCCTGTATGGTACAAGTACGAGAAGGCGAATGCTTTCGGATCGCCCGGGACAAGTCCTGGGGACAAGGAGTCGCTTTGACATACGGAGCTGCCAATCTGAACGACGACGCTGCCGGACCGAAGAGCACGCTTGCCACTACGGTCTATCAGCAATTGCGGGACGATCTTCTCGGCGGTGTCCTTGAAGCCGAGAGCAAGCTGCGGGTCGAGTGGGTGGTCTCCAAATATGGAGCCGGCGCCTCGCCTGTCCGCGAAGCCCTCAATCGCCTCGCCTCGGAAGGGCTTCTCGGCCGGCACGACCAGCGCGGCTTCTTCATCATGCCGGTCAGCGCCTCGGAACTCGAGGAGCTGACGCGCACCCGCTGCTGGCTCGAGGAGCGAGCGCTTCGCGAATCCATCACCCACCGCACCGCCGAATGGGAAGAACAGCTCGTGCTGGCGCTGCATCGCCTGGGACGCGCGTCACGTCTGGCACCGCAGAATCTCTTCTCGCTCAATCCCGATTGGGAGAGGCTGCATCGCATCTTCCACAGGGTGCTGATTTCGGCCTGCCGGTCGCAATGGCTGGTGGGCTTTTGCGACCAGCTCTCCGATCACGCCTATCGCTACCGGCAAATGGCCAATGATGGCGAAGGCGTCCAGCGCGACGATTTCGGCGAGCATCGTCTGATCGCCGAATGTGCCCTCGACGGCAATGCCGACGGTGCCGTCGAGGCCCTGCTCAACCACTACCGGTTGACTGCGGCCATGTGCATGAAGCGCTTCGAGCAGGACGAGGAAACGAAAGAAATCGCCGGCAAACGCGCTCGGCGATAGCAGTCGTTTCCTGGCGGGTCTCTTGTGCTCGTTTCTTGCACGCAACCTGCGTCGGCGCGGCCGGCGTGAACCGCTGTCGGCGGGCTTGACGGCGCGGCCAAGAACCGCGAACTCTCGCCGCCGAGGCATGCCGCGACAGGCGCATGCTCAGCGCCGCAGCACCCCAGGGAAGTCTTCATGAGCAATCATCTGTTCGATGCGTTCCGGTCCCGGATGCCGGCGCCAGCGCGCTTGCTGATGGAAACCGATGATGGCCGCTCGATCACCTATGGCGATATGCTGGCCCGCTCGGCGCAGCTTGCGCATGCGCTCCTGCAACTGGATGTCGAGCCCGGTGACCGCGTTGCCGTGCAGGTCGAGAAGAGCCCGGAAGCGGTCATGCTCTATCTCGCCTGCCTGCGCGCCGGCGCCGTCTTCCTGCCGCTCAACACCGCCTACACGCTGGCTGAGCTGGAGTATTTCTTCGGCGACGCGGAACCACGCCTGGTCGTCTGCGATCCGGCAAGAGCGGCCGACATCGGCGCGCTGGCGGAAAAGACGGGCGCCGTCACCGTCACGCTCGGCCGCGATGGCCGGGGATCGCTGACCGAGCAGGCCTCGCGGCTGCCGACGGATTTTCATGACGTGGCGCGCGGGCCGGATGACCTCGCGGCAATCCTCTACACGTCGGGAACCACCGGTCGTTCGAAAGGCGCCATGCTCAGCCACGAGAACCTTGCTTCGAACGCGCGCGTGCTGGTCGAGCACTGGCGTTTCACCGGAGACGACGTGCTGATCCACGCATTGCCGATCTTCCACACGCACGGCCTGTTCGTCGCCACCAACGTCGTCCTGATGGCCGGCGCCTCGATGCTGTTCGAGCAGAAGTTCGATCCGGCCCGCATCGTCTCGCTGCTGCCGCGTGCCACGGCCTTGATGGGGGTGCCGACCTTCTACGTGCGCCTGCTGCAGGATGAGGGGCTGGACCATGAGGCGGCGAAAAACATCCGTGTGTTCATTTCCGGGTCGGCTCCGCTGCTGGCCGAGACGCACAAGGCCTGGCGCGAGCGCACCGGCCACGCGATCCTCGAACGCTACGGCATGACCGAGACCAACATGAACACCTCGAACCCCTATGAGGGCGAGCGGCGCGCCGGGACCGTCGGTTTGCCCTTGCCCGGCGTCACGCTTCGCATCGCCGATCCAGACAGTGGCGCAGCGCTTGCGCAGGGCGAGGTCGGCATGATCGAGGTGAAGGGCCCAAACGTCTTCGGCGGCTATTGGCGCATGCCGGAGAAGACCAAGGCGGAATTCCGCGCCGGCGGTTTTTTCATCACCGGCGATCTCGGCACGATCGACGCCGACGGTTACGTCCACATCGTCGGCCGCGGCAAGGACCTGATCATATCGGGCGGCTACAATATCTATCCGAAGGAACTCGAAAGCGAGATCGATGCGCTCGACGGGGTTAGCGAAAGCGCCGTCATCGGCGTTGCCCATCCGGATTTCGGCGAAGGCGTCACCGCCATCGTCGTGCGGGCGCCGTCTTCGCGGATCACCGGCGCCGAAATTCTCGGTGCCATCGCCGGACGGGTGGCGAAATACAAGCATCCGAAGCGGGTGATCTTCGTCGATGAACTGCCGCGCAACACCATGGGCAAGGTACAGAAGAACCTGCTGCGCGACACCTACAAGGACATATACGCATCATAGTTGCGCGGTGCCCGGGGCAGCGGCGCCTTACTCCTTGCGCGCCCTTTCGACCCGACTGCCGGAGCCCCACAAGGCGCGCTTCAGCAGGTTGCGCTTGCGCGGCACGAGGTTGATGTCGCTGACAAGCTTGGCGCCGCCCTCCCGCCGTTCGAGGGTGATCTTGCGGCTGTGGAAGGCTTCCAGCTCGGCACGGTGCGCCACGCTGATGATGGTGACATCGGGCAATTCGCGGATCACCGTCGCCATCATGGCGTCCTGGCTCTTCTCGTCGAGCGCCGAGGTTGCTTCATCCAGCACGACGATATCGGGGCGGTGCAGCAGCAGGCGCGCGAAAGCGAGACGCTGCTTTTCGCCGCCCGACAGCGTCTGGTCCCATGGCGCTTCTTCCTTGATCCTTTCGGCAAGATAGGCCAAGCCGACCTTGTCCAGGGCGGCCTTGATCTGTTTGATCGTCCACTTGTCCGCGGCCGCGGGATAGGCGACCGCGCGGCGAAGCGTGCCCGAGGGGATGTAGGGGCGTTGCGGCAGCATGAACAGTCGCCTGTCGGCATGAAAATTGACGCTGCCGCCGCCCCATGGCCACAGGCCGGCAACGGCCCGCACCAGCGTCGACTTGCCCGAGCCGGATTCGCCAGCCACCAGCACACGCTCGCCCGGTTCGATCGCAACCTCGGTTTCCTTGACCACGGAGGTGCCGTCGTCGAGCGTGACGGAGAGATCGTCGAGGCTGAGCATCGCACCGTCTTCGGTTTCGCCGTGCTGGATGCGTCCGAGCGCGTCGCTCTGCTCCGCACGCTCGAGCCCGTCGAGCGACATCATCAGCGAGGCGATGCGTCGCGCCGAGGCGTTCCAGTCGGCAAGACGCGGGTAGTTGTCGACCAGCCATCCGAACGCGCCCTGCACGATGGCGAAGGCGGAGGCAGCCTGCATCACCTGTCCGAGCGACATCGAGCCTTCGAGGAATTTCGGCGCGCAAAGCAGGACCGGCACGACCGGCGCAAACAGGCTCGACCCCTGCGACACCAGCGCCGTGCGCATGTGCTGGCCCGTCAGCAGCGCCCATTGCCTGAGCACATGACCGAAATTCCTGTCGATGCCGCTGCGCTCCTCCTCCTCGCCGCCGAGCAATGCGATGCTCTCGCCGTTTTCGCGTACCCGCGTCAGCGTGTAGCGGAATTCGGCTTCCGCCTGGTTCTTCTGCTCGGAGAGGCGGACGAAATGCCGGCCGATGACCACCATCGACGTGGAGGTGATGGCGGCATAGATGACTGCGGTGATGACGAGGAAGCCGGGAATGGTCAGGTTTTCGCCACCGATCGGCAAAGTGAGCGCGCCGCCGATCGTCCACAGCACCACGATGAAGGTCGAGGCCGACAGGAACGCATTGAGGACGCCGGAGATGAAATCGACCGGTGACTCGGTGGCGATCCGCAGATCCTCCGTGAGGCGGGCTTCGGGGTTCGAGTGGTCGCCGGCGACGAGATTCAACTGGTAGTAGCGGCCATTGGCAAGCCAGCGTGCGATGACGGCGGTGGTCAGCCAGGAACGCCAGCGGCGCTGGATCGTCATGCGCAGATAGACCTGCGCGACCACAAGGCCCGCGCTTCCAGCGACGAGCGGCAGGAATATGGCGCTAAGCACATAAACGGTGTGGACGTTGCGTTGCTCGATGGCGTCGAAGAAGGAGCGGTTCCAGACGTTGATCCCGTATTGAAAGCCGACATTGACGCAGATCAGGATCAACAGCCCGATCGTGAGCGGCCAGGCAAGCCCATCGCCCCGCCTGGCCCAGTAGCCGCGCCCGCTGATCCAGAAACGCCGCAGCAGGTATTTCCGGCGCGCCTGCTCGGCTTCTTCGGGCGTCAGTTGCGGATCCGGCTCGACAGCCTCCGGTGGCGGTCCCGGCTGGCCGTCGACCTCGGGGGCAGCTTCGGCAGTCGGCGGTTTTTTTTCGCGCAGATCCTCTTGGCGCGGCCTGTGGTCACGCGGCGCTTGCTGTCGCGGCTTCAAGGCACCGCGCGGTTTGATGCCGTCGGCCTGTTTCAATTTGGGTTTCGCCTCGGACATACGCTCCGACAACGACCTCAAAATCAAAAGGTTTCACGACGACAGCCGATATCAATGCGCAGTGCCGTAGCCGGCTCCAAAAACCTTTTCGCCGCCGATCCAGACGCCCTTCGGGTCGAGATCGTCCGACAGCGCGACAATATCCGCAGCCGTGCCGTTGGCGAATCGGCCAAGCCGGTGCGACTGGCCGATTGCTTGCGCCGGATAGAGCGAAGCCATGCGCAAGGCCTCGGAAAGCTCGACCCCGATGACGCGGTGGGTGAAACGAATGGCCGAGATCATGTCGAGATCGGCGCCCGCCAGCGTTCCGTCGCCGAGCCGCAGGCTGCCATGCCTGCGATAGACGGTACGGCCGTTG
>NZ_RZPF01000468.1:0-5343 GCF_004022735.1 Mesorhizobium sp. M7A.F.Ca.AU.001.01.1.1 | reverse complement strand
GCTCGGCCAGCTCACCGGCATCATCTCGGCGGCGGCGTTGAGCTTCATGGTGCAGGATCCCAGCGGGATCATGGCGCGGTCGAGCGCCAGGTCCTTGTCGGCCAGCCGGCGCAGGAAGCGCATCATCTCGGTTTCCGACTTGTTTTCGTGGAAAACAGGCTGGGTCAGGAACTCCTTGCCGCGCGGCTTGCCGGGCACCGTGCTGTCGGCGGAGGCGCCAGCCTTGGCGCCGAACAGGGCCGCGATTGCGTCGAGATCGGCCTCGGTGGAGGTTTCGTCGAAGGCGATGCCGATGTGGTCGGCATCGACGGCACGCAGCAATCTGCCGCCCTTTTCAGCGGCGGCGGCGATCGAAGCTGCCTTGCCCTTCACCTCGGCCGTCACCGTGTCGAAGCGGCTTGAACCGAGCACGGAGATGTTTGCTGCTTTGAGCCCGGCGGCAAGACGATTGGCCAGCGTGTGGATGCGCCCGGCAATCGCCTGCAGCCCGGCGGGGCCGTGCCAGATGGCATAGGCGGTCGCCATATTGGCGAGCAGCGCCTGCGCGGTGCAGATGTTGGAGGTCGCCTTGTCGCGGCGGATATGCTGCTCACGCGTCTGCAAGGCAAGCCGGTATCCGGGCCGGCCCTTGCTGTCGGTGGACTGGCCGACCAGGCGGCCAGGCATCAGCCGCGTCAGCCTGTCGGAGACGGCGCAATAGGCCGCGTGCGGGCCGCCAAAGCCCATCGGCACGCCAAAGCGCTGCATCGGGCCGACTGCGATGTCGGCGCCAAGCTTGGCCGGCGCGTCGGTCAGCGTCAGGCCGAGCGGGTCGGCGATGAAGACGACGAGAGCGCCGGTCGCGTGTGCCTTGTCGATCGCTGCCTTGTGGTCGCCATAGACGCCAAATGTATCCGGCCAGGAGACAAGCAGGGCGGCGGTGTTGTCGTCGATCGTCTCGCCATCGATCTCGATGCCGAGCGGCTCGGCGCGGGTGCGCACCACGTCCAGCGTCTGCGGGTGCGGCGTGCCGGCAAGTGCTACCTTGGTGCGCTTGTCGCGGTGATGGCGCAGTGCAATGCCGACCGCCTCGGCCACGGCGGTTGCTTCATCCAGCAGCGACGCCGATGCCACCGGCAGGCCGGTCAGTTCGGTGACCAGGGTCTGGAAGTTGAACAGCATTTCCAGCCGGCCCTGGCTGATCTCGGCCTGATAGGGCGTGTAGGCCGTATACCAGGCCGGGTTCTCGAACAGATTGCGCTGGATAACCGGCGGCACATGGACGCCGTGATAACCGGCGCCGATGAAGCTCTTCAGCACCGTATTCCCGGCCATGACAGCCGAAAGCTCAGCCAGCGCTTCCGCCTCGCTCGCTGGTGCCGGCAGGGCAAGCGGCCGATCGAGCCGGATCGACTTCGGGACGGACTGGCTGATCAGCGTCTCGATCGAGGGCACGCCGATGGCGGCCAGCATGGCTCTGGTATCGTTGAGGCCGGGACCGATATGGCGGGCCGAGAAGGGGTAGGGTGCTGCGGTCATCTCAATAAGTCCTGATATCAACCGATATGGGCTTTGTAGGCGGCCTCATCCATGAGACCGGCGAGCTGGCTTTCGTCGGCAAGCTTCATCTTCCACAGCCAGCCGGCCCCTGTTGCGGCCGAATTGACCAGTGACGGATCCGACGACAGCGTGCCGTTGGCCTCGGTGATCTCGCCGTCGACTGGTGCATAGACATCGGACGCCGCCTTGACGGATTCGACCACGACGGCGGTGTCGCCCTTGGTCAATTTCTTTCCCGTCTCCGGCAGTTCGACGAAGACGAGGTCGCCGAGCTGCTCCTGCGCGTAATCAGTGATGCCGACCGTGGCGATGCCGCCCTCGACGCGGAGCCACTCGTGATCTGATGTGAAATAGGTCGTTGCCATTGAGATCATCCTTTTCGGTAGCGATGCGGTGTGAAGGGCAGGGAGCTGATATCGACTGGGATTTTCGTGCCGCGCACATCGGCGAAAACCCGAATTCCGGGCTTTGCCAGAGGTGTCGAGACATAGCCCATGGCGACCGGATGGCCGGCCGAGGGGCCGAAGCCGCCCGACGTGACATGGCCGGCCGGGTTGCCGTCGGCGTCGAAGAGCGCGGCACCGCCACGCACCGGCTGGCGGCCTTCCGGCTTCAAACCGACGCGCTTTTGCGCGGGTCCTCGTTCCACCGCGGCGCGGAGCGCATCGGCGCCGATGAAAGTGCCGGAAGCGCGGATGTCCTTTGGAATTGCCCACATCAAGGCGGCGCTGGCCGGGTCGGTTTCCGGTGTGATGTCCTGGCCATGCAGGCAGAGACCGGCCTCCAGGCGCAGGCTGTCGCGCGCAGCCAGGCCGATCCACAGCACGCGCTCGTCTCCGAGCAGCTTCGCGACGAGGTCGCGTGCATCGGCCTCCGGCAAGCCGATCTCGAACCCGTCCTCGCCGGTATAGCCCGACCGGCTCATGAACCAGTTCTTGCGCGGTTCGACCCCATGCATGAACAGCAGCGAGCCGGTCTCGATGCCGGCGCGGGAAAGGGCGGCCCAGGCTTCAGGACCCTGGATGGCCAGGAAGACGCGGTCGAGCGGCTCGATCCTGGCGTCGAAATCCGCGGCAAGTGCACGCAAATGCTTTTCGTCGGCTACGGCGTTGCCGGCATTGGCGACCACCATGAACCTGGCATCGCTAAGCCTGGTGACGATCAGGTCGTCGAGGATGCCGCCTGCTTCGTTGAGGAAAAAGGACAGTTTGGATTGCGAGATTTCGAGCGCGCCGGCATCCAGTGGGCAAGCACGGTTGAGCAGTGCCGCCGCTTCCGGTCCGCTGACCTCGAACAGCTTCATGTGCGAGATGTCGAACAGGCCGGCCTGCTCGCGGGTGTGAAGGTGTTCCTTCATGACGCCGGCCGGATAGGTCAGCGGCATCGACCAGCCGGCAAAGGCGCCGAAGCGCGCACCGGCGGCCATATGGATATCTTCAAGGGGAAGGTGTTTTGTGTCGTCGCCCGCCATGTCGTCTCCAGAGTCGCACGCAATCGGTCGCGAATGGCGACCAGTCCGTGCCCCTCTGTCTGAAGCCTGAGAGACTCGCGCAGCCGGAACTCTGTCAGCGGCGCTTACACCTTCGGCGCGGGGGCAAGCCCCGACTTTCCAGAGTGTCTTTCCCGTCTACGGTTCTTTTGCCTGAGAGATTTCGGGCGATTTCCCCTTCGGCGACAGCTCTCGCTGTTCTCTCCCGCAAACAGGTAGGACTCAAGACCCTGAGTCCTCGACGCGCCATCCATAGCTTGCGCGCGACGGCTTGTCACCTGTCAGCAACATCTAAAGCGCGTGCATGTCGTTCTTCAAACCGCGGCACGCTGTCAGGCGACATGCGTTGGCGACAAGTCTTCACTAACCACGCCGTTTGCCGGTTTTTCAAGACACTGCTGATATGTTGGCTTGTGTGACGCTATGGGGCCGGCGCTTGGCGACGGCGGACGGGGACGACAAATGGGCGAATTGATCATGAGCGCGCCGGTGGCCGGGCTGACCTCGAAAAGCCGCATCGCCGCGGAGGACGTGGCGATGTTGCGCCATGAAGTGTTCGGCGACGGCGTCGTGACGCGTGGCGAGGCCGAGGCGCTGTTCGCGCTCGATGCCACGGCGAAGGACAAATGCCAGGAATGGCCGCCCTTCTTCATTGAGGCGGTCACCGACTATATCGTCCACCAGGAAAAGCCATCGGGCTATATCTCGCAGGACAATGCCGACTGGCTGATCCGCACGATCTCGCGCGACGGCATGGTCGACAGCCGGACCGAACTCGAATTGCTGGTGCATGTGCTGGAACAGGCGAAATCGTCGCCGGCCCAGCTTTGTGTGTATGCGCTGGAGCAGGTGGCGCATGCCGTCATTGACGGCAAGGGGCCGCTGATGCTCGGCGGCGCGCTGGCTCCGGGCCTCGTCGCGCAGGCGGAGGTCGAGCTTTTGCGCCGGATACTCCATGCCCATGGCGGCGACGGCAACATCGCCATCACGCGCGCCGAGGCCGAGGTGCTGCTCAAGATCAACGAGCGGACTGCTCAAGGACAAAACGATCCGTCCTGGAACGAGCTGTTCGTCAAGGCGATCGCCAATTTCGTCATGTGCTCGGCCGGCTACGAAGCACCGACGCGCGACGTGGCGCTGCGCCATGACGCCTTCCTCGAACATGCCGATCCGGAAATCGGCGGCTTCTTCAGCCGCATGATCTCCGGCGGGCTTGCCGGCATCATGGAGGCCTACCGATCTCCTGGCGACATCGAAGCCGAATGGGAAGCCAAGAACAGGGCGGCCGAGGCCCTGGCCCGCCGTGCCGAGACGATCGATGCCGGCGAAGCCGGCTGGCTGATCGAACATATCGGCGTCGACAGGCCACTTTACGAGAACGAACGCGCGCTGCTGACCCTGATCAAGCACGCCTCGCCGGAAATTCACCCGGCGCTCAGGCCGCTGCTCGACAAGGTTGCCTGACCGGCCAGGGATTGCTTAATCGGATCCGGGATGCTGGTCAGATCTGATCGACGTCGACGTATATCCGGGCCAGGCCTTCCCGGACGGTCGACATGGCATCGGCGACACTGATGTCGATGTGGTCATGCATGAGCCTTGCGGCCGTGTCGGCATCGCGGGTTACCATGGCTCGGGCGATTTCGCTGTGTTCGGTGTAGGTTGTCGACAGTCGCCGGTGCTTCTCCACTTCGATCTTGCGAACGAAATGGATGCGCGTGTTGATGCCTTCGAGCATGCGCGCCAGTTCGGGATTGCCTGACAGCCTGGCGATGCGGATGTGAAACTCCTCGTCCCTGGCGGTCAGCTCGGCGCTGGAAAACGAGTCGGCGCGCGCCATGGTGAGCGTCCACCAGTCGACGAGCGCGGCGAGCTCTTCATTGGTCGCGCGCTGGATCGCCAGCCTGACGGAGCGCTCCTCAAGCACCGCCCGCACGTCGGAAAGATTGACGACCTCGTCGACATCGAAGCCGCGGCAAAAGAAGCCGCGATTGGTCTGGAAGGTGATGAGTTCCTCCGTGACCAGCCGCTGGAGGGCCTCCCTGATCGGGCTGCGGCTAACATTCAGCCTCGCGGCAAGCGCCACTTCGTTGATGCGCTCGTTCGGCTTGAAGCGATAGTCCATCGCCATGCGACGGATCTCTTCATAGACGCGCGGGCCGGTCTTGATCGGCTTGGATGCCAACGCCGCATCGTCGTCCTGGTTGCTGTGCCTGGTGGGTCGGAGCATGGCGTCGGTCAAGCCTTTGCGGCGCTTGGTTCGGCGAACCGCGCCTGTGTGGGAAGGATACCGTCGAGGGCGATCGGCGCAGCCC
>NZ_RZPF01000467.1:0-5349 GCF_004022735.1 Mesorhizobium sp. M7A.F.Ca.AU.001.01.1.1 | reverse complement strand
CCACCGAGCCCATCTCGCGCAGATACATGCGCACCGACGATCCGGTGCGCATGTATCTGCGCGAGATGGGCTCGGTGGAGCTTTTGTCGCGCGAGGGCGAAATTGCCATCGCCAAACGCATCGAGGCCGGTCGCGAGACGATGATCGCGGGTCTGTGCGAAAGCCCGCTGACCTTCCAGGCCATCATCATCTGGCGCGACGAACTCAACGAATCCAAGATCCTGCTGCGTGAGATCATCGATCTCGAAGCCACCTATGCCGGCCCCGAGGCCAAGCAGGCGCCGGTGGTCGAGCGCGTCGAGGAAGCCAAGGTCGAGGACAAGCCGCGCCGTTCGCGCGACGACGAAGACGACATCACCAATGTCGGCGCCGATACGCGTGGGCTGACGGATGACGACGACGAAGACGAGGACGAAGCAAGCCTGTCGCTGGCCGCGATGGAAGCGGAACTCCGCCCGCAGGTGATGGAGACGCTCGACGTTATCGCCGACACCTACAAAAAGCTGCGCAAGCTGCAGGATCAGCAGGTCGAGAACCGTCTGGCCGCGGCCGGCACGCTGTCGCCCAGCCAGGATCGCCGGCTGAAGGAGCTGAAGGACCAGCTGATCAAGGCGGTGAAGTCGCTGTCGCTCAACACGGCGCGCATCGAGGCGCTGGTCGAGCAGCTCTACGACATCAACAAGCGCCTGGTGCAGAACGAAGGCAAGCTGCTCAGGCTCGCCGAAAGCTACGGCGTGCGTCGCGAAGAGTTCCTGAAGGAATATCAGGGTTCCGAGCTCGACCCGAACTGGACGCGCTCGATCGGCAACCTGACCTCGCGCGGCTGGAAGGAATTCACCAAGAACGAGAAGGATGCGATCAAGGACCTGCGCGCCGAGATCCAGAACCTCGCCACCGAAACGGCGATCTCGATCCTGGAATTCCGCAAGATCGTCAACCAGGTGCAGAAGGGCGAGCGCGAAGCGGCGATCGCCAAGAAGGAAATGGTCGAGGCCAATCTGCGCCTCGTCATCTCAATCGCCAAGAAATACACCAATCGCGGCCTGCAGTTCCTCGACCTGATCCAGGAAGGCAATATCGGCCTGATGAAGGCGGTCGACAAATTCGAATACCGCCGTGGTTACAAGTTCTCGACCTACGCGACATGGTGGATCCGGCAGGCGATCACGCGTTCGATCGCCGATCAGGCGCGCACCATCCGCATTCCGGTGCACATGATCGAAACGATCAACAAGATCGTGCGCACCTCGCGCCAGATGCTGCACGAGATCGGCCGCGAGCCGACGCCGGAAGAACTGGCCGAAAAGCTTGCCATGCCGCTCGAAAAGGTACGCAAGGTCTTGAAGATCGCCAAGGAGCCGATCTCGCTCGAAACGCCGGTCGGCGACGAGGAGGATTCGCATCTGGGCGATTTCATCGAGGACAAGATGGCGATCCTGCCGATCGACGCGGCGATCCAGGCCAATCTGCGCGAGACCACCACGCGCGTGCTGGCCTCGCTGACGCCGCGCGAGGAGCGCGTGCTCAGAATGCGCTTCGGTATCGGCATGAACACCGACCACACGCTGGAAGAAGTCGGCCAGCAGTTCTCGGTTACCCGCGAGCGTATCCGCCAGATCGAAGCCAAGGCGCTGCGCAAGCTCAAGCACCCGAGCAGGTCGCGCAAGCTGCGCAGTTTCCTGGATAGCTGAGACTTACCGATGCAAAGAGTTCAAGGGCGCCGATGGCGCCCTTTTTTGTTTGTGGGGCGCACTCTTGCGGGCCGGGCCCTTCGGGAGGATAATTTCGCTGTCGGATGCATTTCTGGGCGATAACCCGGATGCCCGCCCCGGCGAAGCCGCCGTGCTCCGTGGCCCCGGAGGGAGGTGTGCCATGACAAGCTACATCGTGCTGATGAACTGGACGGAGCAGGGTGCCAGAAACGTGCGCGAGTCACCGAAGCGGCTCGACGCCGCCAGAAAGCAGCTGGGAGACATGGGCGGATCGTTCAAGGCGTTCTACCTGACCATGGGCGAATACGACATGGTGGCGATGGTCGAAGCGCCCGACGACGCGGTGCTGGCGCGCTTCTCGCTGATGCTGGCGGCAGCCGGCAATGTCAGGACGCGGACGCTGAAGGCCTTTCCCGAATTGGCCTACCGCGAGATCGTCACCTCGCTCGGATAGAGCCTGTAGCGGAAGGGCCGGACCGGCTGGCCCGATACATTCTCCTTCGCGCGAGCGACCGAGCGACGTCTTGACGGCGCCCGATCGTTCGTGGTCCTTCAAGTTTGCGCTACCAACCAAATGCCGGAACTATGCTGACCGTCTGGTACAATACGCGCTGCCCGGTCTGCGATGCCGGGATCAGCAGGCAGAAGCGGCGGCTGATCGAAGCGGTCAAGGCTGGGCGGATCGAGTTCCGAGACATCAATCTTGAACCGGCAGCGCTAGCCGGATTTGGCGCGTCGCTTGAGGATATCCGCCGCCGGCTGCACGCCACCGATGCCGAGGGCCGACTGCTGGTCGGCGCCGATGTCGCCATCGCGGTATGGAAGGTCACGCCGGGCGAGGGCTGGTTGGCGACGCTGTTCGGCAATCCGGTTGCCTTGCCGCTGACACGCTTTGCCTACGATCGCTTTGCCGATCTTCTCTATGCCTGGAACCGGCGCAAGGGGCGCTGGTAGCCGAATTTATCGGTGGCCGCCGTTCGCAACGAAGCGGCCGAGACTGGAAAATCGAGCCCGCTGGTGCTGCATTCAGATACATCGTAAGATATATCTTGACTCCATCGATTGACTTGCCTAATTAAGATATATCGTACGATACAACTCAAGGAGCAATCAATGCACAAACACAATCATTTCGGGCGCGGTCATTTCGGCGAGCGCATGTTCATGCACATGGCCGGCAAATTCGGTGGCAGAGGGGGCGGCGGCTTTGGCCCGTTCGGCCACGGCGGCCGTGGTGGCGGGCGCGGCGGTCCGGGCGACATGTTCCGCGCCGGACGCATGCTGGCCGACGGCGACCTCAAGCTGATCACGCTGTCGCTGCTGGCCGAAGCGCCGCGTCACGGCTACGACATCATCAAGGCCCTGGAAGAGCGCACCAGCGGCATCTACAGCCCGAGCCCGGGCGTGGTCTACCCGACGCTGACCTTCCTGGAAGAGGCCGGCTATGCCGCCTCCGCCGCCGACGGTAACAAGAAGGTGTTTTCGATCACCGAGGCGGGCCAGGCGCATCTCGCCGACAACCGCGAGATGATCGACGGCGTGCTCGACCATCTCGAGCGCTTCGGCCGCAAAATGGCCAAGGCGCGCGACTGGTTCGGCTGGAACGACGAGAGCGAAGAGGGCGGGCGTCGTGGCGGCCGCGGGGATCGTTCGGAAGCGCGCGACGAATTCCGCGCAGTCCGTCACCGGCTGCGCGCGGCTCTGGGCGACTTCGTCGACGCCCCGGCCGACAAGCAGGCCGAGGCCATCGCCATCCTCGAAGCCGCCGCCGAGGCGCTGGAAGCGCTGTCGCACAAGTAAGCTCGTCCAGCCGACCGGACGCAGCCCTTGCCCGCTGGCCCAAGGACCGATAGTGAAATTCATCCCGCGTCACTCTACATGGTGCGGGATGAATGCTGTTGGAGGAAGTCCGATGTCTTTTCTGAAGCGTCTTTTCGGCGGTGGCGGCGGCGGAACCCAGACGGCTGAGCCGACGAGTGCAGCGCCAGCCAAGCAGGTCGAGCACAAGGGCTTTCTGATCAGCGCCACGCCCTACAAGGCCGATGGCCAGTACCAGACCTGCGGCGTCGTCTCCAAGGAGATCGACGGCGTGGTGAAGGAACACAAATTCATCCGCGCCGACCGCTTTGCCGGGCTCGATGACGCCGTCGACATCTCGATCAAGAAGGGCATCCAACTGGTCGACGAGCAGGGCGATCGGGTTTTTGGGTAAGGGCCGGACCATCGCCACACCGAGCGCCCCTTAGCCGCCCGGGCCTTGCGCCACGATAGACCTATCGCTCAGGGGTTGACGTGCGACCGCCAGCGGGTCAATTCGTCCTGGCGGGATCGATCGTCATCAGGCGTGCCCTTGCCTCGATCAGGTGCCTTTGCGCGGCCCTTATCCGGCTGCACAATGCCAGATTGAGGGCGACGCCACCTTCCTCATCCAGCAAGTCGTTCGCGCACTTCAAAGAGTGCTCAGCTCTCCTTATACGCAGTCTGGCTTTGGCCGCTTCCATGCTGTGAATTTCAATCATTGCGCCGCGTCCTTTGCGGTTCCGGTCCCTTCATGGACTAAACCGCTGATGATCGCATTGGTTCCGGCCCAGGGAATATGCCCGCGGCTTCGGCTATTTCGTTGTCGTGTTGAATTCACGGTTTGCCGTGTAATCGATCACGAAGGTACCCTCGGGAGCGCGAACGCCCTGCTTCACATTTGATATAGTCACCGTTGTGGTAAGTCCCTTCTCGTCGGTGAGGCTCCATCTGCGCAGATCGAGAGATTTACTGTCGAACACCATGGAGATGCTCGAATTGCCGAAGGTCGATCTGTCGGCCAGCTTGACGGTAACTTGGGCGCCATCGTCCCTGATGCTTTTCACGCGATTGCCGGAGAAGTCGACCTTATTGTCGAGCAGCAGCTTAAGCGGCGTCTTCGAGAGAGCATAAAGCCGCGATGTCTTCAGCTTTCTGTTATAAACCACCAGGGATTTGCCATCTGCAATCACGCTGATCCCTGATTGGCCTGCATAGTTGAATCGGATCTTGCCGGGGCGTTGTAGAAAAAACCTGCCACGGGTCCTCTCCGCATTTGGACCCGACTGGACGAAGTCCCCGGACATGGACTTTACCGATGAGAGGTGATCGGCAATCGTCTTGCCATCAACAGGCGCGGCGGAGATCGCGGCGGTGGATGCCGCATACATCGCGGCAGCGCTGGCAACGGCGAACCAGCAACCCAGCAGTACTTTGATCCGATAGCCCATCGCTTATCCCACCTCCGGAGCAGGCGCGTGATCGAAAGAGATCACGCGCCTCCAGGTCAGTAACCCTCCGGGCATCGTGCAACGTAAACCCGGCCATACTGATCGCGATATCTGCACTGGCCGGCTTCGCTGGCGTGCCCGATGACGGCCCCGGCTATCGCGCCAACCGCACCGCCAACAACCGCCCCTTGCACAGGATCGCCGGCCACCGCGGCGCCTACCGCTGCGCCACCCAAGCCGCCGACGGCAGCGCCTTGTTCTGTACGGGAGCACGCCGAGAGCGGAATGAGCAGGCTCAAAATGAGCAGCGTCTTTTTCATTGGTTCTCTCCTGGGCTACTATTAGCCAAAGCTTAAATGCTCAAGAAAGCTTTTCGATCCATCGTGGGT
>NZ_RZPF01000466.1:0-5350 GCF_004022735.1 Mesorhizobium sp. M7A.F.Ca.AU.001.01.1.1 | reverse complement strand
GAATTTGATCGAGCCGTTGGGCAGCATCGTCAGTTCCGGCTCGGTGTCGGAGTTCTCGTAGCCCGCCCGCTCGTAGCCGTTCCATTCCCCTTGGATCTGCTCGTGCACGATCTCGACGGGTTTGAGGTAATTGTGCTCCTGTCCCTGAGGAAGAAGTGGACGTCCATCGGATGGCCGGGTTCGGTCTCCACCACCATGGCAAGATCGACGGCGCCGTCGCCATTGAAATCGCCAGTCACAGCCGTGATGATCTTCCGGGTTTCGATCGGCTCGGCGAGGGTGGCCGTGGGGAGAAACAACACAAAGGCGAGCAACAGAGATTTCATGCGTATTCCCCCGGGAGCGAGACGGCGTGCCCGAGCACGAGCATGGCAGGTATTCCGGGACTTTCTACAGTGGGGCGGGAAGAAAAATGTTCGGGCCGACGGGCGCGAAGGAACGCCGTGCGCGCCTGCCAAGTTTGCTGCCGGAAACTGACAGCAATTCATGCCACGATGCTGGCCAATGACGATGGGCATGATGCCGGAGGCAGGACGACAGTGAGAGCGATGACGCGAGGGGCAACAGCATCGAACGGGCAGGCCGACTGATGGCGCCGATCAAGGTCGATCCCGCCAAGGTCCACGAATTCGCGGATCCTGCCGGCTTCTACGCCTGGCTGAGCAAGCACCACGCCACGGAAACCGAAGTCTGGATCAAGGTGCACAAGGTGGGGTCGGGATTGAAATCGATCACCCCCAAGCAAGCCATCGACGTGGTGCTGTGCTTCGGCTGGATCGATGCGGTGCGCAAAGGGTTGGACGACAAGAGCTTCCTGCAGCGCTACACGCCGCGCGGCAGGAAGAGCATCTGGAGCCTGATCAACATCGACAATGTGGCGCGGCTGGTCGAGGAGGGCCGCATGACCGAGCATGGGCTCAAACAGGTCGAAGCGGCGAAGGCGGACGGGCGCTGGGCGCGCGCCTATGGCAGCGGCAAGGAGATGAAAATTCCCGATGATTTGCAAGCGGCCATAGACGCCGAACCCGCTGCGAAGGCGATGTTGGCAAAGCTCAGCGCGCAAAACCGCTTCGCGCTCGCCTTCCGCATTCACAACATGAAGACGGAGGCCGGGCGCAAGAGGAAGATCGAAGCGTTTGTGGCAATGCTGAAGCGCGGTGAGACGATCCATCCGCAAGGCAGGAAGTGAGGTTTGGCGCGAGTTCGTCTTCGGCGCCGCAAGCCTGTCCTCAAGGGATCCCTCGTTGCGCGAAGCGCTTCAGGATTTGAATCGCGAAATTGTTCCAACTGCTTGTTTTCGCGCAATTCGGGGTCGGCGTGGCGCGGCCGCTTCAGCAACGACATCGCTGGTGGACGGAGGAGGGCACGGCGGCTACCCTTCGAAAGCCGCGACGATCGAGCGGCGGACCGGTCGCTGGGAGTCGTTGCCGTTGAGAAGAGTTGCTTCGTGGACGATGGCGCTGGGTCTCATTGTCATCGTCGCGTGTGTGGGAGCCGGGGTCACGCTTGCCCAGACTTCGCCCGATCAGACTTCTCCCGACTTGGCTTCCCCCTCGGCCTCGCCGGCAAAAGAGATCTCGGTCGGGATAAAACAGGCGCCGCCTTTTGCGTTCAAGCTGCAGGACGGCAGCTGGTCGGGATTGAGCATCGACCTCTGGCAGAAAATGGCCGGGCGGCTCAACCTGCGCTTCCACTATGTCGAAGTGCCTGCCGTGCAGGACCAGATCGATGGCGTCGTCAGCGGCAGATTCGATGCGGCGATGGCCGCGATCACGGTCACGGCCGACCGCGAAAAGGCCGTCGACTTCACGCAGCCCTTCTTCACGACCGGGCTCGGCATCGCAACGCCGCTCAACAACCAGCCGTCATGGCGGCCGGTGCTGCATGCCCTGACGTCGTTCGGCTTCCTGCAGGCGGTTCTGGCGCTGGTCATCATATCGGTGGTGGTCGGCGTCCTCATCTGGATGTTCGAACGCCGGCACAATGACGATTTCGGCGGCGGCGTCGCCAAGGGACTGTTTTCCAGCATGTGGTGGTCGACCATCGCCGCGACGCAGGCCAGCACCGGTGATTTCGGCCCGCGAACCGTGCCGGGGCGCGTGCTGGCCGCGCTCTGGATGATGGGATCGATCATTGCGATCGCGGTGTTCACTGCGGGTGTCACATCGGTGCTGACGGTGACGCAGATGGAAGGCATGGTGCAGGGCGAAAGCGATCTCGCCGCGGTCAGGGTCGGCGCGGTGCAGAGCTCGTCGACGGCGTCCTATCTGGATTCGACCCAGATCCGTCATCAGGACTTTGCCTCGATCCAGCAAGGCCTCAACGCGCTTCGCGCCGGCAAGATCGACGCGCTGGTGCACGACAAGCCGCTGCTTGGCTGGCTGGTCGGGCAGAATTACGCGACAAGCCTGCAGGTTCTCGATGCGACGTTCGACCAGCAGCAATATGCCATTGCGCTGCCGCTCGGCAGCCCGTTGCGCAAGTCTCTCGATGTCGCCCTCCTGCAGACCATCGAAAGCGATTGGTGGAAGCAGGCCGTCTTCCAGTATCTGGGCGAGAAGTAGCCGGCAGCAATTTCAGCGGTGCTATGCGCTGGAAGAACCGCCGTCGCTATCCGAGAGTGGCGGCCTGTCTTTCAGGGATGGATGGTTGCTGTCACTGGTCCAGGTCGACCGGTGTCACGCCAAGAAGTTTCAGGGCATTGGCATAGGTCCGGATGCCTTGCGCCTGCTTGCGCTCGGCACAGAACCGGTTCGCCTTGTCCTGGAGTGCCGTTGCCTCGGCGATCTGGCTCGCGCTGGCACCGGGTTTGGCTTTGGTCTGGATGGCTCCGTCGAGTTGAAGACCGAGCCGGCTGCAATATTCGCTCCGGGTGACCGCCGCATCCGACTGTGCGACCGCAAGCACGGCGAGCGAAATGCCTGTCAGGGCAGCCATCCATCCGGTCGAACGTCGTTGCATGTTTCGGGACCATTTCTTCGCGTTGTGCCGCAGGCCGCGTGACCGCCGCGAGGGTGGTTATGACAGGCGATGTTTTCGCGAGTTTTTCCCGGATGTTGAATCTTGTTTCTGGAGTGTGTCTGGCGGTGAAGCTGCCAATCTCCCCCACGAGGGGGAGATCGGCGGTGTGCGGCGCTTGCGCCTCTTCCTTTGCGGCTATCCTTCGCGTAAGGCGCCGGGCAAATCGTTTCACGCAAGCAAAATTCCCCGGACACCGCATGATCAGACTTGAAAGCATCAGCAAGCAGAACGGCCGTCAGCTTGTCTTCATCGAAGCGTCGGCGTCCCTGCAGAAGGGCGAGAAGGTCGGCCTCGTCGGGCCGAACGGCGCCGGCAAGACGACGCTGTTTCGCATGATCACCGGCCAGGAGCAGCCAGACGAAGGCCAGGTGCAGGTCGATCGCGGCGTCACCATCGGCTATTTCAGCCAGGATGTCGGCGACATGGAAGGCCACAGCGCTGTCGCCGAAGTGATGAACGGCGCCGGGCCGGTCAGCGAAGTCGCGGCCGAAATGGCGGCCCTCGAGGCGGCCATGGCCGATCCCGAGCAGGCCGACCAGATGGACGAGATCATCGAAAAATATGGCGAGGCGCAGCACCGCTTCGAGGAACTCGACGGTTATGCGCTGGATGGCCGCGCCCGCGAAGTGCTGGACGGTCTCGGCTTTTCGCAGGAGATGATGGACGGCGATGTCGGAAAGCTGTCCGGCGGCTGGAAGATGCGCGTGGCGCTGGCCCGCATCCTGTTGATGCGGCCCGACGCCATGCTGCTCGACGAGCCGTCGAACCATCTCGACCTGGAGAGCCTGATCTGGCTGGAATCCTTCCTGAAGAACTATGATGGCGCGCTGCTGATGACCTCGCACGACCGCGAGTTCATGAACCGCATCGTCAACAAGGTGGTCGAGATCGACGCCGGTTCGCTGACCGCCTATTCCGGAAACTACGAATTCTACCAGCAGCAGCGGGCGATCGCCGATAAGCAGCAGCAGGCTCAGTTCGAGCGCCAGCAGGCGATGCTGGCCAAGGAGATCGCCTTCATCGAGCGCTTCAAGGCGCGCGCCTCGCATGCCGCGCAGGTGCAGAGCCGGGTGAAGAAGCTGGACAAGATCGACCGCGTCGAGCCGCCGAAGCGCCGCCAGACCGTGTCCTTCGATTTCCTGCCGGCGCCGCGCTGCGGTGAGGATGTCGTCACGCTGAAGAACGTCCACAAGGGCTATGGCAGCCGCAGCATCTATGAGGGGCTCGATTTCCAGGTCCGCCGCCGCGAGCGCTGGTGCATCATGGGCGTCAACGGCGCCGGCAAATCGACGCTTCTGAAGCTGGTCGCCGGCGCTTCCGAGCCCGATACCGGCACGGTCGCGCGGGGCCCAAGTGTCAAGATGGGATATTTCGCCCAGCACGCCATGGAGGTGCTGGAAGGCGAGCGCACTGTGTTCCAGACACTGGAAGACGCGTTCCCCCAGGCCGGCCAGGCGCCGCTGCGGGCACTCGCAGGCTGCTTCGGCTTTTCCGGCGACGAGATCGAGAAGAAATGCCGTGTGCTGTCAGGCGGCGAGAAGGCGCGGCTGGTGATGGCGCTGATGCTGTTCGACCCGCCCAACCTTTTGGTGCTGGACGAGCCGACCAACCATCTCGACATCGCCACCAAGGAGATGCTGATCACGGCACTTTCGCAGTATGAGGGCACCATGCTGTTCGTCTCGCACGACCGGCATTTTCTGGCGGCGCTTTCCAACCGCGTGCTGGAACTGACGCCCGAAGGCATCCACACCTATGGCGGCGGCTATACGGAATATGTCGAGCGGACGGGGCAGGAAGCGCCGGGCCTGAGGAGCTAACGGCTACCTCAGCGAGATGCTCATGCCGCTGAGGTCGGCGTTGACCTGCAGGCCGACCTGCCTGCCCGTCAATTCGAGCTGGGCGCCCTTGTCATTGGTCATGACGATCACCTGAGCCCCTTTGCCAAGCGCGCCGCCACCGCCCGCCGCACCGTAGACCCCGGTCACATCCCGCGCACGTTTGATGTGGCGCACGGTACCTCGGAAATAGGTCTTGGAGACGCCGAAGGCGAGACCGCCCGAGACGCCGCCGACCGAGATGGGATAGCGGCGGCCATGGAAGGTCAGCGTTCCTTCGCCTCCGGAGCCACCGACGAAGAAGGCCGCCTTGTAGACGGCGAAGCGGATCGTGCCGCTGTCGGCATGCGCGGCGCTGGCAAAGCCGATGCTCGCGGTGGCGACGGCGGCAACCGCTATGGAACGAAATCCGGATGAAATCTTCATGGTGAGAACTCCTCAATGTCGCCGCTTTGCCGGCCAGGATGTCTGGGTGGGATCAAAGCTACAAC
>NZ_RZPF01000465.1:0-5358 GCF_004022735.1 Mesorhizobium sp. M7A.F.Ca.AU.001.01.1.1 | reverse complement strand
CTTCAGCGCATCCGAGAGGGTGGAAAAATAGGTGCTCATCATTCGATGCCGAACAGGCCGGCCATGTAGGGCGACACGAAGCGGTTTTCCGGATCGATGTCGCGGCGCGCCGCCATGGCATCGTCCCAGCGCGGGTAGAGCTTTTTCAGCTCCGCCGCTTTCAGGCTGTGCATCTTGCCCCAATGCGGCCGGCCGCCATATCTGCGGAAGATCGGCTCTGCCGCCCGCATGAACGGCAAAGGATCGTTCGCGGCGTCATGGTGGATGGCGATGGAGCAGGTCAGCCTGTTGTAGAATGGCGAAAGCCAGAACTGGTCCGGCGCGACCGAGCGCACCTCCATCGGGAAATAGACCTCGGGAAAGCGCTTCTCGGTCAGCTCGATGATCTCGGCCAGCGCCTTCGGCCCTTCCTCGAACGGCAAATGATATTCCATCTCGTTGAACTTGGTCTGCCGGTCGCTGGCATAGACGTTGAGCCAGTCCTGCACGTAGTCCTCGGCGGGAAATTTGGCGGCCGCCGATCGGATCAGGCGGCCACGCAGCGATGGCAGCCAGGCAAGTGAAGTGCGCAGCCTGCGCAGTGTCCTCAAACCCGCCTCGTCCTCTTCCGGCGGCCGCGTGGTGGGTGCGGCATCGCTGAAATCGCTGGCGATGAACTGCGCATAGCCGGAAAACGGAATGTAGTAGAATTCGGCCGAGCGATGCGCGGCCATCATCGCCTCGAAATCACGCAGCATCTCGGTGATCGGCAGCACATATTTGCGGCGGCGCAACCGGTAGGTCGCGATGTTGTTCAGCGTCACTTCGGTGAGCACGCCGAAAGCGCCGAGCGCAACACCGATGGCGTGGATCATGTCCCGATCCCCTGCCCGCTTGAAGTCGCGGACCTTGCCAAGGCCGTCGACGATCTGCACCGTCTCCAGCTGCGTGTGATAGGCGCCGAGCGTCGGCCCAGAGCCGTGCGTGGCTGTGCCCAGCGCGCCGCCGATCGCCTGGCGGTCGATATCGCCCATGTTGGGCAGGCCCTGGCCAATTCCTTGCAGGATGTGCATGAGCGGGCCGAGCCGGGTCCCTGCCCGCACCCGCGCCTGATGTTTTTGCGCGTCGTGCGAGACCAGCCCTTCCAGTCTCTCCAGGGACAGGATCGTGCCCTGCGATTTCACCAGCGGTGTGAAGGAATGACCGGCGCCGGCAACGCGCACCGGGCCGGGCGCGGTCCGGACGAGATCACCGAGTTCACCGGCATCGCCGGGGCTGGCGATCAGCTTGGGCTCGGCACTTACGAAGCCCGACCAGTTGCTCCAAGTGTTCGACATGGCGCTCCCCGCTCAGGCAACCGCACGACGGCGACGTGACACAAGAACGAAGAGACCGAGCAGCGCCACGCTTGCCACCGCGCTGGCGGCGGCGAATTCCGGCACCGGCCGGAAATCCTTGCCATCGATGAGCAGCGACGCCGCAATCGGCCCGATCGCCAGGCCGAACAGCTGGGCTGCCGGCACCAGCAGCACAGCGGTGCGCGTCTCGTCGGCGGTGATCGCCAGACGGATCTGGTAGGGCACGATGAACAGCAGGATAAAGCCCATGGCCAGGGCAGCGACCCAGAACGTCGTCAGGCCGGGGCTGCTGGCAAGAACCAGGGAACTGACAAGCGCCACGACGCCGATCGCCGCGATGGCAAGGCGATAATCGATGCGCGCCTCGAACGCGGTCGCCGTCATCGCCCCCAGGACCTGCACCGCGAGGCTGGCCGAGACGATCAGGCCGACGGTGCGGCCATCGATGCCGTATTGCGCGCCTAGCGGCTCCAGAAAAGCCCAGACCGCGCCGAAGAACATGAAGTAGCAGAAGACCGACAGCAGCGCGGTCATCGAGGGAACCGTCAGCACATTGGCCAGATTCTCTTCCTTGGGCAGGTCGGCATAGTCACCGGGCACGGTGAAAGCGACCGCCAGCGACACGACGCAGACGACGGCAAGAACGATGAAGCCACCCGCCGACCCTGCGGCCGGGATGACATAGAGCGCCAGCAACAGGGCGAGCGCGCATTGCGCCAGCGTCTGCATGGTGACGAAATAGCCGCCGATGCGCTCGGCACGCCGCGAGCGGGCGATCAGTTCGGTGGCGATGGCGACCAGACCGCCCTCGGCGAGCCCGGCAAGGGCGCGGGCCGCAATCAGCATGTTGGCGCTCGCGGCATAGGCCGTCCACACATTGGCCAGCGCCAGCAGCAGCAGAAGGACGGCACTTTTCCAGCGCATATTGTGGGCCGAAAGCAGCATCGCCACGACGGCCGAACCGATGGCAATGGCGATCATCTCGGCGGTGGCGACCAGCGCCAGTTCGTCGCCGCTGACATGGCCTTCGGTGTAGAGAGCTCCGAGCAGCACCGGCTGCAGGCCGAGGATGAGCAGGCCGACCGAACCGATCCACAGGGCCGAGGCGAGCTGCCAGCCGGTCGGATTGCCGACCAGCCAGTCGCCACTGCCTGCGTGGCCGATATCTGTCGAAGCCAAAGGCGCCTCCCCAACGTCCTTGCCGCGCGGCAAAAAAGCTGACAACCTGTCAGTATTTCAGAAACTGATACTTGATCATATTTCTTGTCAACCGGAATCTAAAAACCGTGCGAAAGATCGGTGCATGACGGAATTGAAGAGAATGGCGACCGAGCCGAGGCGCAAGCCCAAGCAGGAACGCAGCCGCGAGCGCATCGACGCGATCCTGTCGACGACCATGCGGCTGATCGGGGAAAAGGGTATCGACGCCGTCACTATGAAGGAGGTCGGCATGCTGGCGGGCGGGCCAATCGCCACCGTCTACCACTACTTTCCCAACAAATCGGCGATCCTGGCGATGCTCTATGAGCGGTTTTCAGAGGTCAGCCGGGCACGGCTGACGACGATCATCGCCGAAATCCACGAGGCGAAAGATGTCATCGTGGCCGCTGACCGGCTGCTCGATGATTATCTCAGCCGTGTCGCCGGCGATCCGGCCATCCAGGATCTGCAGAACGCCATCCAGGCCGACAAGGCGCTCAAGAACCTCGACCTCGCCGAAACGCGGCACCAAGCCAAAATGTTCTGCGACCATGTCATCGCCTTGCTGGAGCCCGAGAGGCGCGAGCAGTTCGAACGCATGGTTCTGCTGATCTTCCAGCTCGCCGGCGGCGTGGTGCGCCTGGCGCTTGCCGAGGGCGAAGCGGAAAGCCGCCGGACCATCGAGGATTACCGGTCTATCATTCACACGCAGCTGCGGCTGTTCCTCTAGAGCCGCGCCTATTTCGCCCGATGGACGAGGCCTTCGAAGCCGTGTGTCAGATCCGAAGCGCCGGCCGCGAACATCTTGACGAGATTTTGCGGACGGCCGGGAGTCTTGTTCGCATCGAGGAGGATGGCCCTGCCCTCATGCATGACGAAATCGAATTTTCCATAGTCGAAGCCGAGTTCACGCCGGCGCTCACGCAGTTCGTCGGGCACCGGGACGGGCTCGCGCCGGATCGTCTCCGATGCCTTGACCAGGCCGTTCGGGGAGACGTAGCGGGTGCAGCGCTCTCGCTCTCCGCAAAACACCCAGAAACGAACAGCAAAACCGTCGGGTTCTCTCTCCGGAATGAACTTTTCCACGACGAGATCGTCGCAATCAAAGACGCCGTCTGGAACGTCGCCGAGAGATCCGTGGATCTCATAGGGGTGCAAGATTGGCAAATGCGGAAACGGCGGCTGTTTGCCCGCGCGCTCGGATCGCCGGTTGAGGAGCGTCTCCGGGATTCCCCGATTGTTGAGATTGCTTTTGACGATCACCTGACCTTGCCAGCTGTCGGTTTTGTCGATCAATGCACCACTGATCCGCCGTTTGGATATGTCGGCGGCGCCGATGTTGAGGCAGAATGCAAAACACCGGGCATAGTCGACATAGTCCGTTGGCGTCACCGTGGCATCGACATGCAATACCGCCATATCGGCGCTGACCGGCTTCGACAGGCCTTGCTGAACCCGAACCGAATGGCCGCGCCTTTTCAATTCCGCAAGAATGTCGAACAGCATGTATGGGCTGCTCCTGCGCAGCAGAATATCGCGCCTGCCCAGGAACCTGTCATGCTCATGCGTTATCACGGCGATACGCGCCACTATCCACCTCCTGGACTGTCTGTAGATGCCTTGAAATGTCTTGGCTTGTCCAACGACCTCTATTAAGCCCCGGTGATATCCAAAATCCAGGCGTGCAGGGGGCCAATGGAATTGCATGACAAATCATTGGGACGATTACCACCGCCATTGGAAACTTCTGGAAGCGCCGCTCCGGCCGACAGCGGAAACCGTCGCTATATTCGATCGCGAACTTGATCTCGGAAATGCCGATGTCCTTCTCTTGGGGGTTACCCCGGAATTGGCAGTTCTGGGCAAGTCGATGTTGGCGGTCGACCAGTCGGCGGCCATGATTTCCGGCGTATGGGCTGGCGACGACGGCTCGCGACGGGCAATCGCCGGCAACTGGCTTAACCTGCCCGTGGACCGCGCAAGCATCGACGCCGTCATCGGCGACGGATGCCTGTCGGCGGTCGCTTCCCAGGCGGCGCGCAGTTCGTTGTTTGGCGAGGTCGCCAGGGTGCTGAAGCCTGGCAGGCGCGCAGCGATCCGCGTCTTCGCACGACCGGAAACGGCGGACGATCTGTGCGGCATCGAAGCTCTGGTTCTGGCCGGCGGGATCGAGAATTTCCACGCGCTCAAATGGCGGATTGCGATGGCGTGTACGACCGACGACCGCGATTTTACCATCAAGGTGGCAACGATCCGCGATGCATTCGGCAGACTGTTTCCGGACCGCGAAGCTCTTGCCGCGCGAACAGGATGGAGCATGAGCTCGATCAACACGATCGACGTCTATGCAGGCTCGGACATAAGCTACAGCTTCGCGACGCTGGCCACGCTGACCAACGAGGCAGCCAACTGGTTCGGCGACGTGCGCGTCGTGCCGAGCGGAAGGTATCCGCTGGCGGAACGGTGCCCGCTTCTGGTGCTCGGTTCGGCCAGGCACCGGTAAGTTCATCATCATGCGCCAAGAGGCGCTCCGAGCGCCTTGACTCCGGCGCGCCGCCAGCCTATTTCAGCGCCACGTTAGCACTCGCCTTTGGTGAGTGCTAACCACATGTCCGGCGCCGCCGGATGGAGGAACTGTTTCTCACCGTTCTCATCGAGGAAGAAAAAATGGCAAAGTCGAAGTTCCGCCCGCTTCATGACCGCGTGGTCGTTCGCCGGGTCGAATCCGAATCCAAGACCGCTGGCGGGATCATCATCCCCGACACGGCAAAGGAAAAGCCGCAGGAAGGCGAGATCATCGCTGTCGGCTCCGGCGCTCGTG
>NZ_RZPF01000464.1:0-5372 GCF_004022735.1 Mesorhizobium sp. M7A.F.Ca.AU.001.01.1.1 | reverse complement strand
GCCGACGCTGATCTATCAGAAGCTGGCCGGCGGCGGCCCCGCCGTGCTCGGCGAAACCGCATTCCTATCGGTGCTGATCGGCATCATCGCCATGGCGGGTATCCTTGCCCAGGAGATCATGAGCCGCCGCCGCGACTATCGCATCAGCTCCACGTCGCTTTCGGCCGAACCCTATGAACTCGGTCGCTGGCGGCCTACGGTCCAGGCCGGCATGTGGCTGCTGATCATCGTGGTGCTGTTCCTGCCGCTGTTCGGGCTGGTTCTGACATCGCTGGTGCCGGGCTACGGCATCGCGCTCACCGCCAAGACGGCAACGCTCGACAATTATCGCTTCGTGCTGTTCGAGCATGACGCGGCCAGCCGCGCCTTCTTCAACAGCTTCTGGCTGTCGATCGCGGCGGCCTTCTTCGCGGTCCTGGTCGCAGTGCCGATCGGCTATCTGATCGCATGGGGCAAGCAGCGCTGGGTGCGGCTGCTCAATCTGTCGGTCGAGCTGCCCTATGCTTTGCCCGGCGTGGTGCTGGCGATCGCCTCGCTGCTCATGTTCCTGCGGCCGATCCCGCTCACCGGCATCCAGCTCTACAACACCGTCTGGATCATCCTCTACGCCTATCTCGCCCGTTTCCTGGTGCTGGCGCTGCGGCCGACCATCAGCGGCTATCACCAGATCGACCGGGCGCTGGAGGAGGCGGCGCAAGTAGCGGGCGCCGGGCTGTTCACGCGCATGCGCACGATCATCTTTCCCCTGGTGGCACCGGCGGCGATCGCCGGCGGACTACTGATCTTCATGACGGCGCTCAGCGAACTTACCGTCTCGGCGCTGCTGTGGTCGTCCGGGTCGGAGACGATCGGTGTCGTGATGTTTTCCTTCGAGCAGGGCGGCGATTCCAACTATGCGGCGGCGATGTCCGTCATCACTGTGGCGGTCACTTTCCTGTTGATGCTGGTGACCAATCTGCTTGCCCCCTACCTTCCGACCGGAGTGCTGCCATGGCGCGATTGAGCCTGGACAATGTGACCAAGAGCTTCGCCAATTTCGATGCCGTCAAGGACGTATCGATCGATGTCGGCGACGGCGAGTTCCTGGCAGTGCTCGGGCCGTCCGGCTGCGGCAAGACCACGCTGCTGCGGCTCGTTGCCGGATTCGAGAAGGTGACGTCAGGCGAGATCCGTATCGGCAGCGAGGTCGTGTCGGGCAAGGGCGGCAGCGTCGCGCCGGAAAAGCGGCGCGTCGGCATCGTCTTCCAGAACTACGCGCTGTGGCCGCACATGACGGTCGCCGAAAACATCGGCTATTCGCTGAAGGTGGCGCAGCTCGACAAGGCCGTCGCGCGCCAGAAGGTTGAAGACGCACTCGCCCTGGTCAATCTGCAAGGGCTGGGCGAGCGTCGGCCGGCCAATCTGTCCGGCGGCCAACGCCAGCGCGTGGCATTGGCGCGCTGCCTTGTCGCCGCGCCCTCGTTGGTTCTGTTCGACGAGCCGCTGGCCAATCTCGACGTGCATCTGAGGGCTTCGATGGAGGACGAGTTCGCGTCCTTCCACAAGCGCACGGGCACGACGATCGTCTACATCACCCATGACCAGGCCGAGGCGATGGCGCTGGCCGATCGGATCGCGGTGATGGATGGCGGGCGTCTTGCCCAGCTGGCGACGCCACGCGAACTCTATCATGAGCCGGCAAATGAAATGGTGGCTTCCTTCATTTCGCAGGGCATTTTGCTGCCTGCGGATGTGTTGAGCGCGGAAGAAAGAGGGCACTGCAAGGTCCGCGTTCTCGGCGCGGAACTGGTTGTCCGCTGCCGGCCAGGCGAGCGGCCGCGAACCGGGGCAAAGGTCTGCTGCCGGTCGGCCGATCTCGACGTGTCGCCGGACGGTCCCGGCTTCGATGGTCTGGTCAAGCGGGTGATCTACCAGGGTGGCTCGGCGCGCATCGAATTCACGCCTTCGACCAATCCCGACCTCACCTTGCATTTCGAACAGCCCGATCCAGTCGCGCTGGAGAGCGGAGCCCAGGCACGCCTGCGGATACGCTCCGGCTGGCTGATCCCGGCGGCGGGGGCGGCATCGTGATGATGCTCGACCTGCTCGGCGGCTTTGGCGAAAAGGGCCGCACCAGCCTTGCTGTCTGCAGCGGCAAGGATCGCATCCTGCTCGACGTCGGCATCAAGGTCGGCGCCTCGGGGGCGGACTACTATCCGGCGCTGAACGGCTCGGTCGCCGACATCGATGCGCTGTTCGTCTCGCATGCGCATGAGGATCATATCGGCGCGCTGAGCTGGCTGCTGTCGCGCGGTTATGCCGGTCCGATCTTCATGACCGCCGAGACCCGCGACGAGGCGCCTGCCACGCTCGCCGGCTATGCTGAGCCCGAGGATTTCAGGCGGTTCCCTTTTCCCGAAGATCGCCTCGAATTGTTCGAACCCGGCGACACGTTGAACAGCGGCAATTTCACGATCCGGACGGGACGCTCCGGGCATGTCGTGGGCGGCGTCTGGTTTGCCGTGGACGATGGCGAGAGCCGCGTCGCCTATTCCGCCGATGTGGTGCCGGACAGCAATGTCTTCGTCATGGACACGATCCCGCACTGCGACCTGCTTGTCCTCGATGCTTCCTACGGCGCCGATCCGGTGCCGGGGGCGGCGCGTGCGCGCGAAATCTCGCAATGGGTTGCGAGGCATTCGGGCGGGTGTCTTTTGCCGACGCCGCTCTCGGGTCGGTCGCTGGAGCTGATCGCGGCCTTGCCAGGGCCGTTCGCCATCCATGCCGGCATGCGCTCGTCCCTGGAAGCGCAGATCGGCGCCACGGCAGCCCTGTTGCCGGGCGTTTCAACGTTGCTGCGCCGCCGCCTGCAAGACGCAGCCGACTGGACCGATGCCGATCCCCTGCCGTCCATGCCGCTGCTGGCGGATGACGGCATGGGTGAAGCCGGCCCATCGTCGCGCCTCTTGCCGCGTGCCGACCATTCCGGTTTTCCGGTGCTGCTTACCGGGCATCTGCCGTCAGGTTCGCCGGGCGATGTGTTGCACAAGGCCGGTCGGGCGGACTGGGTACGCATGCCGACCCATCCGACGCTGTCGGGCAATGTCGATATCTGGGAGAAGGCCGGCCGTCCCGCGGCACTCGGCCATTCCTGCACGCCGGATCTTCTCGGCGACCTGCAATCCCACATCCCCTCGCTGCGCACGCAATGCCGCACCGGCCAGCGCATAGTGGTGTCGGAGGCAAGAAAACGATGAGAATTCTGATCTGCAACGATGACGGCATCGAAGCGCCGGGGCTTGCCCGTCTGGTCGCGGCCGCCAGCGCGTTGAGCGGCGATGTCTGGGTGGTCGCGCCCGACGGCAAGCGCACCGCCGCCGGCTCGTCATTGACGATTGCCAGGCCGTTGACCATGCGGCGCCTCCAACCGAACTGGTACGCCTGTTCCGGCACCCCGGCCGATTGCGTGGTAAGCGCCATGACCTGGTTGTTCGCCGATACGAAGAAGCCAGATCTGGTGCTGTCGGGTGTCAACGATGGCCGCAACGTTGCCGAGGACCTTGCCTATTCCGGCACGCTCGGCATTGCGCGGGAGGCCACTTTCTGGGGCGTTCCGGCCATTGGCTTCTCACGCGTGAAAAATCCTGATTTCACCGATGGCGACGACCAATGGCTTGGCGCGCTGATCGTGTCCCTGTGGCAATCGCGCGCCGACTGGGCCGCTGAGGGTCATTGGCTGAGCATCAACCTGCCGACCTCGCTGCCGGCCGAAATCCGCCAGCCGCGCATCGGTCGCGACAAGATCGCCCGCAAGGCCGAGATCGTGGAGAGCGACGGCGACCGCACGGTCATCACCGTGCCGCGCGGGCGGGCTCACGACAGCCAGCCGGGCGACGAGAACGACGCGATCGATGCCGGCTTCATCAGCATCAACCGGCTGAACTGGCTTGGCGAGACGCGGCTGGACGAACGGTTTCTGGACGGGATCCCGCGCCAGCGGCAAACTGGCTGACCTGAGGTCTGCGCGTCGTCATCCGATCACCAACCTGTCAGCGGTTAAATCAAGCCAATCCACTACCTATGCTTGAAGCCGCCGCTATTTCATTCCACATCGGTGCGGATGAAGGGCGAAACAGGAGAACGGCGGCGGCATTTGCTGTGGGCTTTGCCCGCATCGCTGATCCTGCATGCGCTCATCGCGGCGTTTCTGATCTATGGCCTGCCGAGACCCGAGCAGCAGCCGGTTCAGCAGGAACAGCCCGTCAATGTCGCGATCGTGCCGCCGCCCGAGAAGCCCAAGCCGAAACCTGCTCCAAAGCCGCCGGAACCGACACCTGAAAAGAAGGCTGAAAAGCCGCCTGAACAAAAGCCGCCGCCGCCGAAACCGCCAGACGACCAGGTTCTGAAGCGCGTTTTCCAGTACGGCCAGAAAGATACCGGGCCGGAGAAATCGCTCGACGGAAGCAGCGCTAAACCCAACACGCCGTCGCCGGCCAAGGATGAGGCTGCAAAGCCGCCTGTCGCGCCGACACCCGTGCCGACGGAGCCCGCCCCGGCTGCAACGCCACAGCAGAAGGCAGACCCCAGCAAGCCTGACGAGAAGCCGGCCACCGTTGCGCCGGACGAAAAGCCCGCGCAAAGCGAGGAAAAGCAGGCGACCGAGGACACCGACAAACAGCAGCCGGACAAACAAGAACTCGCACCGCAACCTGACGAAAAGCAAGCCGTCGTGACGCCAAAGCCATTGACGGCTGAGACCGGTGACAAGCCGGCGCCTCCAGCTTCGACTGGAAAGGCAAAGTCCAAACCTGCCAAGACAATGACGTTCAAACCCGCAAGAGCTTTCAAAGCGCCGATCGGGAATGCTGGAAGGTCAAATCCCACCAACGACGACGTTGCAGGATCACCAATCTATTCCGGCCTTCCGGGCGTCAGAAAGCTTTACTCGCAAGGGGCAACCGGCAATGCGTTCGCTACAAGCTCCATGGAGAATGTGCCGCGCGGTCAGCGGGTGGCCACCCTTTGCGGCAACGTTCTGAGCCGGGAACTGCAAAGTGCCGACTATACGGTCAAATGGGTGCCAACCATTACGCTGGACAAAGGCAATGTTCTCAATCCTCCGCAGGCCGCCTTCAGCACCAGAAACGCTTGGTACAACCTAAATTTCCGATGCGAAGTCGACGCCGATGCGACGAGGGTCCTGTCCTTCAACTTCCGTGTGGGCTCACTCGTGCCGCCTGGCGAATGGGCCAGCCGTGGATTCACAAAGTATCGTCTAAACTAGGCCGGCACACCAAACCTAGCCAATTGCCGGCTAACTTCTTGCCAGTCGGCGCAGACGAAATCGGCACCGGCAGCCGTCAGCCGCGCGGCGTGCTCGGCATAGGTATGGC
>NZ_RZPF01000463.1:0-5378 GCF_004022735.1 Mesorhizobium sp. M7A.F.Ca.AU.001.01.1.1 | reverse complement strand
GCATCGTTTGCCGCACGTCCATTCTTCGCCGTTGCGCCTTTGCGTTTTGCCGCCGCAGTGTTTTGTTGCGCCATCTTCGTCCAGCTCCTTTCGGACTTCTGCCGGCGATCGCCGGCGCCGCCACGGATCCGTCTATTCGAGGTGTCCGGCGTCGGCTCACCACAACCGAAACCGCAGATCAACCACGATCGCGGCAAGGGCCGCATCGCCCTGTTATAGCGACGGGCGCGTTTCGGCGTTTGTGTACCACTGCCCCTTGGCCATCTCATAGGCCATGGCCGCCCGGAAGACATCGGCATCGCAATAGGTGCGGCCGACGATCTGGATGCCTGTCGGCACGCCGCTTGCCGCCCGGCCCGACGGCACGGATAGAACCGGACAGCGGCTCATCATGTTGAACGGCGTCGTCATCACCCAGCCAAGCGACGGGTTCACCTGCTTGCCGTTGATCTCGACCGTGCCCGTTGTCTGATCGAACTCCGCCGGCACGGCGGGAAGCGCGTTGGTCGGGCAGATCAGCACATCGTAGGTCTCCAGCAGCGGCCCCAGCGTCTGGTACATCCTGGCCGCCACTTCCAGTGTTCCGACAAAGTCCGTCGCCTTCGACCTTTGCCCGTCCTCGGCGAACTGCCTGGCATAGCTCGTCATGTCCTTGCCGTGCTCCTTGAGCAGTTGCGACAGTGAGGCGCCGAACAGATGTTCGAGATAGGCCATGCCCGCCTTGAGCACGTCGTCGCCCCAGCCCAGATCGACTTCCTCGACCGTGGCGCCAAGCGAGCGAAACACATCGCAGGCGGCAAGCGTGTTCTTGCGCACGTCCGGATCGACCTCGAAAGAACCGAGGTCCATCGAGAAAGCAATCTTCCAGCCCTTGATCGGCTTGTAGTCGCTGGGCAGGCGCAGTTTGGGGCGGAGCGTGGCGATGTCGAGCGGGCTCGGTCCGGCCATCACGTTCTGCAGCAGGATCGCATCCCCGACGTTTCGCGCCAAAGGTCCGGTGTGGCAGTAGAAATCGAGGTTGAACGGCGGCTCGTCCGGATTGCGCCCGTAAGGCGGCTTGAAGCCGACAAGACCGCAGGCCGACGCGGGAATTCGGATCGACCCGGCAATGTCCGAGCCGGTGGCGATCGACGACGTGCCGGACGCCAGCGTCGCCGCGGCACCGCCGGACGAACCGCCGGGCGTGAAATCCGGGTTCCACGGATTGCGCGTCACGCCCCAGCGTTTCGACCAGGTGTAGCCGGCGCAGCTGCATTCAGGCGTCGCCGTGCGGGCATGGACAATGCCTCCGGCCTTGATGATGCGCTCGTTCATCGTCGACGTATGGCCACCGATGGCATCCCGGGACAGCAGCGAGCCGTGCGAGGTCGGCTTGTCCTTGATGTAGCTCTCGTCCTTGATGCCGATCGGCAGCCCCTCGAGCGCCCGGTACGGGCCCCCCTGGCGTATTTTCCCTCGGCTTTCCTGGCCAGATCCATCGCCTCGTCGAAATGCGTGAAGGTGAGGCAGTTGATCGTCGGCTTGGTGGCTTCGGCGCGGCGGATGGTGGCCTGCATCAGTTCGACGGGCGAAAGCTTCTTTGCCTTGAACAGCCGCAGCGCCTCGCTGGCCGGCATGTAGCAAAGGTCGAGATCGGTCATGGGAAGTCTCCTGCGATCTGCGCATCGCGTTGCATGGACGGAGATGACCGCGCCGCGTGCTGCGGCGCGGGAAAGCCTGGTCAGGTCATTTCTGCAGATCGGTCCAGATCTTCGTGTAGAGCGCCTGCACGTCGGGCGGGCATGCCTGCATGAACTGGCCCTTGGCGGCGAAATCGGCGGGAATGTTGACTTCCGGCGCGGTCTTCATGTCGTCGGGCATGAAGGCTTCCGAGCCCTTGATGCCGTTCGAATAACGCGCAAAGGCTGAGATCAGCGCCGCATTCTGCGGATCCATGATGAAATTCTGGAACAGCTTGGCGTTGTCGACGTTTTTGGCGTCCTTGAGGACAGCGACATTGTCCATCCAGATCGGATAGCCTTCCTTGGGATAGCCATAGACGATCTTGTCGTTCTCAAGCCGCTCGCGCAGCGATATGCCGTTCCAGTTGACGCCCGCGGCGATGTCGCCCCTGCCCAGGCCGTCGACGGCCGCATAGTCGAGCGAAAGCCATTTCGCCTTGGCCTCCACCAGCTTGTCATGCACCTTCTTCAGCATCTGCATGTCGCTGCTGCAATATTTGCCACCCTCGTAAGCGATGGCGAGGAACATGATGTCACCCATTTCGGGTACGACATTGATCTTGCCGACGAGTTCGGGGGGTGGGTCGAGGAAGATCGCCGATGTGTTGGGGTCGCCGGCATAAACCGACTTGTTCACCGAAATGCCGGTCGTTCCCCACTGCCATGGAACGGTATATTTGCGGCCTGGATCGAATGGAACATCGACCCACCTGGGATCGACGTTCTTGAAGTTCTCCATCTTGTTGGGATCGGTCTCCAAGAGCAGACCTTCGCTGATCCAGACCGGCACGACGCTCGCCGAGGGCACGACGATGTCATAGCCGGAGGCGCCCTGCCGGACCTTGGCCAGGGCGGTATCGTTGGAATCATAGTCGGTGACGGTGACCTTGACCTTGTAGGTCTCCTCGAACTTCTTGATCAGCTCGGGACTGGTGTAGTTGCCCCAATTGTAGATGTTGAGTTCGCCGTCGGCATGGGCAACGCCCGTGACAGTCAGCAGCGACAGGCCGATGGCCGTCGCGGTCAGTTTCCAGTTCATGCTGTATGCTCCCATTGTTGGGACCGGCGGCGTTACGGCCTCAGGTCCGTTTCCTGCTGACGAAAAGATGGCCGCGACAATGCCGATCGACGGCACGAGAACGGCCGTCGGCATCGCATTTGCGGCATGCGGCGCACCGGCAACGGCAAGCCGCATCGCAGTCGAGATATTCCCCTCTTCACGGTGGCCATTCACCGGCTGGCGCCGGCTGTCCAACTCAATTCGCGACCTCAGGAGTAACTATGACTAAACATGCAGTCAATATCTTTATGCGGATACGGCCATGGCTCGCCGATCGATGCGCCCGATGCGGTGGTGACCAAGTGGGCAGCCAGGAAAGAGCTTTGGCCGCGACGTCGGGCGCGTCAGGCCGTTGGGGCCGCAACGGTTCCGGCCGCAATTCGCTGACGGAACCAATCGAAGGTGCGCCCGATGCCTTCCTGATAGCCCGTCCTGGCTTCCCAGCCAGGAAGGACATGCCTCGCCGACGTCAGGTCCGGACGCCGATTTGTCGGATCCTGGGGAGCCGGAGGGTGGTGCTCGATGCGGCTGCCGGGGACAAGCGACCTGACGAATTCCGCGATGCGCAGGACGGAAACCTCGTGATCGTTGCCGATGTTCAGAGGGCCGCGATGCGAGATGCCGTCGCGCCAGAAGTAACGTTCCAGCCCCTCGACGATGTCGTCGACATAACCCCAACTGCGCGATTGGGACCCGTCGCCATAGACCGTCAGCACCCCGGTTGTCAGAGCCTGGATGGCAAAGTTCGAAACGGCGCGTCCGTCGTCGATGCGGGTTCGCGGGCCATATGTGTTGAAAATCCTGACGACGCGAATGTCGAGCCCGACAACCCGCTGCTGTTCGAACAGCAATGCCTCGGTGCAGCGTTTGCTTTCATCATAAGAGGCCCTGGGACCGGTGCAGTCCACCGATCCCCTGTAACTCTCGGGTTGGGGTGAAACCAGGGGGTCGCCATAGACTTCCGAGGTCGAGGCGAAGCAGAAACGGCCGCCGGGCTTGAGCAGCGTCAGAAGATTGAGCGCGCCGCCGATGTTGGCCTTGATCGTGCGTACCGGCTCGCGCATGTACCAAAGCGGCGAAGCCGGCGACGCGAGATGGATGATCTCATCGAAGCGTTGAAGGGATGAAAAGCTTTCGGCATCGGCAATCTGCAGATCGAAACGCGGATCGGCGATATGTGCGACGTTGTCTCGCGTCCCGGTCCAAAGATTGTCGACGACGATCAGCTTTTCCAGATCGCTTCGCCGCAACAGACGGTCGACCAGATGTGAGCCGAGGAAGCCGCAGCCACCAGAAATCAACACGCTGCGCGACATGGAACCCCCTGCTCCAGACACCCGGCCAGTCAACGAGCCGCAGGGCTTGTTTCCCAACAACGGCGGATACGAGGCTACCCAAAAACCTTTCCGCCAATCGGTGCACCCATCTACACCGCCAAGCGCCGCGAGTGCAAACAGCAAGCTTTCACGAGTGGAACGTGCGGCAGCCGACCGGCCTCTGCTTTTAAGGAGAGAAACTGCCGCGCGATGTCGCGCACCGAAGCGGCCGCCAATGCCGCCGGTCGTCCGAAAGGATGATCAGGTTACAGCGCTACAGCGCCCTTTGCGGGCATGGCGCTCCGGCTGCGTCACCACAGCGCGACGCCGTGGGCTGCGGTCGGAAGCTCGTCTCTTCGGACTGGCGCACCAGTTCGGCAAAGAGCAGCGCGAAGCTTCCCAGCATCAGAAAGACAATGATCAGGCGTGTTACCGGCAATATGTCGGCCTCGACTGGCTAGCCCCCACGCCACCCATCCACTGCCGGCTAACATGACCGATCCGGCTTTACGAGACTTTAAGGCCGGTCTTAACCATCACATTCGCGTAGCCTTTGTCATGATACGCGAACGCATGTCCGCATCCGCCGTCCCGCGGTCGCCTCGCCATCCCGGAATGGCATTGCCATCCGGGATGGCGGCTCCGTTTGCAGACCTACCCCGCCCATGCTACCCCGAAATTGGCGCGGCCCTGCCGCTGCCACCGGTCGTCATCGGGGAGCCATGAGCAAAGCCGCCAGCCACATCGCCTTCGTCTCGTCCGACACCGCTGACGCCAAGACGGCGCTGGAAAGCCTGTCGGCGCGCTATGGCCAGTCTTCCGTCGAGGAGGCCGAGATCGTCGTTGCCCTTGGGGGTGACGGCTTCCTGCTGCAGACCCTGCGCGACACGATGGGGACCGGCAAGAAGGTCTACGGCATGAACCGTGGCACCATCGGCTTCCTGATGAACGAGTATCGTTCCGGTGGCCTGACCGAGCGTCTCGAAGCCGCCGTCGCCGAAACCATCCGCCCGCTGGAGATGCTGGCCGTGACCTCGGAAGGCGAAACGATTTCGGCACTGGCTATCAACGAGGTGGCGCTGTGGCGTCAATCGTACCAGACGGCCAAGATCCGCATCACCGTCGACGAACAGGTCCGGCTTGAGGAACTGAACTGCGACGGCGTCATGATCGCAACCCCGGCCGGGTCCACCGCCTACAATCTTTCGGCGCACGGGCCGATCCTGCCGCTCGACGCGCCGCTGCTGGCGCTGACCGGGGTCAGCGCCAGCAGCGGCGCGT
>NZ_RZPF01000462.1:0-5398 GCF_004022735.1 Mesorhizobium sp. M7A.F.Ca.AU.001.01.1.1 | reverse complement strand
TCACCATGCTGTTGCCGCAGCTGGAAGCGCGTGGCCTGCTGCGTCGCGAAGGCGACGAGAAGGACAAGCGCATCCTGCGGCTCGCGCTCACCGAGGCCGGCGAGGCGCTGCTGATGCAGGCGCTGAAAGTGCATATGGCGCTGATCGAGAAGGCGATGAGCCAGTCGACGCCGGAGCAATGCGACATGATCGGCGAGCAGATGCGCAAGATCTATGATGTGCTGAATGAGGCTTGAGCGCCCTTCAGCCCAACCTTACCACATCGTCTTCTTCGCCCGTTCCGGCCATTCCTTGTCGTAGGTTTCGCCGTCGATGTTCTTGCGGCTGGTGATTTCCAGGATCTGTCCGGGCGTCGGCAGCGACTTCGGCTCGACATGCCTTGCCGGGTTCCAGAGCTCGGAGCGGACGATGGCCCGGGCGCATTGGAAATAGACCGCATCGATGTCGACGACGGTCACCGATCGCGCCGCCTTGCCGTCCACCGTGAATGACGCGCACAGCGCTGTATCCGTTGTGATGTGGGCGCGGCCATTGACGCGCAGCGTCGTGCCGGAGCCCGGCACCAGGAACAGCAGGCCGACGCGTGGGTCGCGAATGATGTTTTTCAGCGAATCGGCGCGGTTGTTGCCGCGTCGGTCCGGCATCATCAGCGTTTTCGGATCATGGATGCGCACGAAGCCGGCGAGATCGCCGCGCGGCGAGCAATCAAGCCCCTCCGGCCCGCTGGTCGCCAGCGCGACAAAGGGCGAGGCTTCGATGAAGGCGGCATATTCGGGAATGATGTGGTCGAGTTCCTTGACCAGCGAGGCCTCGCCTGGAACGCCATAGAGTGCCTCGAGCTGCTCGACCGTGGTGATGACGGACATGTTTTCGCCTCCAAACCTTTGCCGGCGCTACCCCAGATCGATGACATCTTCACGACAGCGATGCCCTAGCGGTCCCGGCTAAGGCCCTTTTCCGCAAGCTCCGCGAGATAGGCTTCCCAGCGCGCATCCTTCTCGTGGCCGAGCGTATGCAGGTAATTCCAGGTGAAGATGCCGGTGTCGTGGAAATCGTCGAAGGTGATGCGCACGGCGTAGTTGCCGACCGGCTCGATCTTCAGGATCGCCACATTGCGCTTGCCGGGGACCGTCACCCGCTGATCCGGCGAATGGCCCTGCACTTCGGCCGATGGCGAGGCGACGCGCAGCAGTTCCGCCGGCAGTTCGAACGGATGGTGGTCGGGAAAGGTGACGGACAGAAGTTTGCGGTCCTTGGAAACCCTGAGTTCTTTCGGTGCGGTCATGCTGTTCGATCCCGTGTCATCCGCCCTTCCCTACGCCGCTTCGCCAAACGGGAAAAGGTCTGATGAGACCGACCGACATGCGATGTCGGCTGAGAGATGTTACCAAAGATCGAGAGGCGCTATCTTGAACAGCAGGCCGGATCGTATCACATAGCGGTATATAACGAAGCCGTTCACGGCCACGGGAAGCGCTTGAAGCATGGACATGATTGATCCTTTCGGCCGCACGATCAGCTATCTCCGCGTGTCGGTTACCGACCGCTGCGATTTCCGCTGCACCTATTGCATGGCCGAGGACATGGCCTTCCTGCCTAAGAAGGACCTGCTGTCGCTGGAAGAGCTCGACCGGCTGTGCACGGTTTTCATCGAAAAGGGCGTCAGGCGATTGCGGCTGACCGGCGGTGAGCCGCTGGTGCGCAAGAACATCATGCATCTGGTGCGCCAGCTGTCGCGGCATCTCGAAAGCGGCGCGCTGGAAGAACTGACGCTGACCACCAACGGCTCGCAGCTGTCGCGCTTTGCCGCCGAACTCGCCGATTGCGGCGTCAGGCGCATCAACGTCTCGCTCGATACGCTCGATGCCGACAAATTCCACAAGATCACCCGCTGGGGCCATCTCGACAAGGTCATGCAAGGCATCGATGCCGCGCAGGCGGCCGGGCTCAAGGTCAAGCTCAACGCAGTGGCGTTGAAGGATTTCAACGACGCCGAGCTGCCCGAGATGATGCGCTGGGCGCATGGCCGCGGCATGGACCTGACGGTCATCGAAACCATGCCAATGGGCGAGATCGATGCCGACCGCACCGACCAGTATTTGCCGCTGTCGCTGCTGCGCGCGTCGCTCGAACGCCAGTTCACGCTGACCGACATTCCCTTCAAGACCGGCGGCCCGGCGCGCTACGTCCAGGTCGCCGAGACCGGCGGACGGCTCGGCTTCATCACGCCGATGACGCATAATTTCTGTGAGAGCTGCAACCGCGTCCGGCTGACCTGCACCGGCACCCTCTATATGTGTCTCGGCCAGGAAGATGCCGCCGATCTGCGCGCGCCCTTGCGCGCCTCGGAAGGCAACGAGCTGGTCGCCGAAGCTATAGACGAAGCCATCGGCCGCAAGCCCAAGGGCCATGACTTCATCATCGACCGCCGCACCAGCCGCCCATCGGTGTCACGCCACATGAGCGTCACTGGCGGCTGATCTTTCCGTGAAATTCATGCAATATCGCTTCGGGATCATGACTTCGAGGCGAGCATGCGGCTGCACTCTTCATTCCTGGTCATTGCGACAATGGCAGCAACCAGTGCGGTCGCCGCGCCATTCACCTATGTGAACGATCGCTTCGGCACTGTCTGCACCTTTCCCGACGACGTCTTCACCGATCGCCAGCCGGAGCCCGACAATGGCGACGGACAGCAATGGCTGAGCGCCGATGGCGCCAGCCTGATCTGCTCGGGCATCCTCAACGTCGACGACGACACGCCGAAAGGCTTTGTCGCGGCGGAGAAGGCGAGCAAGAAGCCGGGCTACAAGGTCACCTACAGCAAGGCCGGAAAGGACTGGGCCGTGCTGTCGGGCCTGAGGGATGGAAAGATATTCTACGAGCGACGTCTGTTTGGGAAAGACGGTATCATCCGTACGGTCTGGGTCGACTACCCGCCGGCGCTGAAGTCGAAATACGATCCGCTGGTCGGCGCCATCGCCGGCAGTCTCAAGGGGCCATGACGGTTTCGGACCACACCCCAGAAAAAGTCTTGTTCGCGAACCGCAGCCGGATTTACGGCCAGTCTGTTCCAGCCTAGCCTTCCCCTGGAAGCTGCTCTTCGCTCGCAGGGGGATACACCATGCGCAAACTCGTTCTTTCTCTGGCACTGCTTGGCCTCGCGGCCGTGCCCGCGGCGGCGCAGTCGATCGGCGGCACCTATACGGTCGCCGGCACCAACTTCGACGGCTCGGCCTATGGCGGCGAAGCCACCATCACGCTGACCAGCGGGACGACCTGCGCGATCCATTGGGAAACTGGTGGCTCATCTTCCGACGGCATCTGCATGCGCAACGATGATGCCTTCTCCGCCGGCTATGTCATGGACAAGGACATTGGCCTCGTCGTCTACAAGGTGGCGGCGGACGGTTCGCTGCACGGTCTTTGGACGATCGCCGGCAAGGAAGGCAATGGCACCGAGGTGCTTACGCCGAAGAAGTAAGTTCGCCATCGCAGGCGATATTCCGGGCCACAAACAAGGCTGTGGCCCAGTCCTTTGCTGTTGCTGTTTCATGCCCGACTGTTACAGGCTTGCTGCCTAAAGCGCGTCGCGTTTGAACGGATTCAGGCCACGCGCTTCAGGTCTTTGTTTCTTATGCATGTCGTTTCCCCAAAACCGAGGTCACTTTTGGGCGATATGTATTAGCAGAACCGGTAGCCGTCTTGCCCCTGTCTCCAAATCTTCACGGCGCGTTGTTCATGATGGTGGCGATGGCCGGCTTCACCCTCAACGACGCCATAACCAAATACTCGTCGCAATCGATGAACATGGCGCAGGTCATGTTGATCCGTGGGGCTTTCGCTTCGCTTTTCGTCGGCCTGCTGGCCTGGCAGCGCGGCGCTCTCGCCCGCCCGGGCTCGATGCTGCAGCCTCTGGTCGCCTTGCGCGTGATCAGCGAGGCCGGCGCAACGGTGAGTTTCCTCGTCGCCCTCGCCCATCTGCCGATCGCCAATGTTTCGGCGGTGCTGCAGGCGCTGCCGCTGGCGGTGACGATGGGAGCGGCACTTGTCTTTGGCGAGACTGTCGGTTGGCGGCGTTGGCTGGCCATCGCCATCGGATTTGCCGGCGTGCTGATCATCGTGCGGCCGGGCTTCGAAGGGTTCAGCGTCTACTCGCTGTCGGCGCTGGCCAGCGTCGCCTGCTGCGCGGTGCGCGATCTCGCCACCAAGCGGATCCCCAAGGCCATTCCGACATTGCTGGTGTCGACCGCGACCGCGCTTGCCATGACAATCGTCGGCGCGGCGCTGTTGCCGGCAATGGGCGGCTGGACGCCGATGACGGGCAACAGCACGGCCCTGCTGGCCCTGGCTGCTGTGCTGGTGATTATCGGCTACCAGTTCATCATTATGGCGATGCGGGCGGGCGACATCTCCTTCATCGCGCCGTTCCGCTACACGGCCCTGATCTGGTCGATCCTGCTTGGCCTGTTCATCTTCGCGGACATTCCCGATCTGCCGATGATCGTCGGCGCCACCATCATCATCGGCTCCGGCCTCTATGCGCTCTACCGCGAGCGGGTCGTCGGCCGGCGCAAGATCGTCGCCGAAAGCACGGGGCCAAGCATGGTTCCGGACGGAATCTAGCCAGATCATTGAAGGTTCTTGTGATTTCCGACGGCTGGCGTACAGGCTTCGTGGCATGAAGCGAGACATTGCGGGGATTGTTCTGGCCGGTGGCCAGTCGAGGCGGATGGGCGGCGGCGACAAGAGCCTGTTGCCGCTTGGCGATGGCTGCCTGCTTGACCAGGTCGTGTCGCGCTTCGCCCCGCAAATAGAATCGATGGCGCTCAGCGCCAATGGCGACCCTGCACGATTCCTGCGCTTTGGACTGCCGGTGCTTGCCGACAGCGTGCCCGGCTTTGCCGGTCCGCTCGCCGGAATCCTGACCGGCCTCGAATGGGCCGCGGCCAACAGGCCTTGCAAGGCGATCGTCAGCGCTGCCGGTGACACGCCTTTCCTGCCGTTGGACCTTGTCGAGCGTCTGGCAGGGGCCGCCGATCAAAGCCCCGGTTCTATTGCCGTTGCCCGCTCGGCCGGCAAGCGGCATCCGACCTTCGCGCTGTGGCCGATCGGCTGCCGCGATGCCTTGCGGCACTTTCTGGTCGATCAGGATATCAGGCGGGTTTCGGCTTTCATCGACCGGCAGGGTTTTGTCGAGGTGGAGTTCCCGGTTCCGCCATCGGCGGGGATCGACCCTTTCTTCAACATCAACGAACCGGACGATCTTGTGTCTGCCGAGCGTCTGTTGCAGAGCATCAAGCCATGAACAGACGCGTCTTCGGCATCACCGGCTGGAAGAATTCCGGCAAGACGACTTTGACCGAGAGGTTGGTCAGCGAATTGGTCCGGCGCGGCT
>NZ_RZPF01000461.1:0-5402 GCF_004022735.1 Mesorhizobium sp. M7A.F.Ca.AU.001.01.1.1 | reverse complement strand
CCCCATGCCCCATCTTGCATCGATCGAGGATGCGGTTTACGCCCTCTGGCTGAAACGCATCGCACTGAAAGCGATGCGTTTCAGTTTTGTTTGAAGCATGTCGTTGTCCCAAACCGCTGCGCACTTTGGGCGACATGCTACCCCGGAGCGTTCAAACCATGCTTGACATCAAATGGATTCGCGACAACCCGAAGGCCCTTGTCGAGGCGCTGGTGAAGCGCTCGTGGTCGGCTGACGAGGCGCAGTCCACGGTCGGCGGGCTGATCGCCTCGGACGAGGCGCGGCGCGAACACGTTACCGAGCTACAGACCAAGCAGGAGCGCCGCAATGCCGCGTCGAAAGAGATCGGCAACGCCATGCGTTCGGGCGATGCTGCCCTGGCCGAGACGCTGAAAGCCGAAGTCGGCGAGATCAAGGTCTTCATCCAGAACGGCGAGGCGCGCGAACGCGAGCTGGACAAGGCGCTGAACGATGCGTTGGCGGTGCTGCCCAACGTGCCGTTCGACGACGTGCCTGTCGGCAAGGACGAGCACGACAATGTCGTCAAGCACATCGTCGGCAAGGTGCCGACGCGGCCGAACTGGGTGAAGGAGCATTTCGAGATCGGCGAAGCGCTCGGCATGATGGATTTCGAGCGCGCGGCAAAGCTGTCAGGCTCGCGCTTCACCGTGCTGAAAAGCGGGCTGGCGCGGATGGAACGCGCGCTCGGCCAGTTCATGCTCGATTTGCACACGACCGAGCATGGCTACGAGGAAGTCATTCCGCCGCTGATGGTCAAGGACGATGTTTTGTTCGGCACCAACCAATTGCCGAAGTTCGAGGAAGATCTGTTCTTTACGCCGCACGGGGAGGGCAGGCTTGGCCTGATTCCCACCGCCGAGGTCCCACTCACCAACCTTGTGCGTGAGGAAATCACCGCGCATGAAAAACTGCCGCTGCGCTACACCGCGCTGACACCGTGCTTCCGTTCGGAAGCGGGCTCGGCCGGGCGCGACACGCGCGGCATGCTGCGCCAGCATCAGTTCTACAAGGTCGAGCTGGTGTCGATCACCGATCAGGAATCGTCACTTGCCGAGCATGAGCGGATGACGCAATGCGCCGAGGAAGTGCTGAAGCGGCTCGGCCTGCCGTTCCGCACCATGACGCTGTGCACCGGCGACATGGGTTTTGGCGCACGCAAGACCTATGACATCGAGGTCTGGCTGCCCGGCCAGAACGCCTATCGCGAGATCTCGTCCTGCTCGGTGTGCGGCGATTTCCAGGCACGCCGCATGGACGCCCGCTACAAGGACAGGGACGGCAAGGGCAACCGCTTCGTCCACACGCTCAACGGCTCGGGCACAGCCGTTGGTCGCGCGCTCATCGCCGTCATCGAAAACTACCAGAACGAGGATGGCAGCGTAACCATTCCTGAAGTGCTGCGGCCTTACATGGGCGGTCTGGAAAAGATCGAAGCGAAATAATGCGTATCCTCCTGACCAATGACGACGGCATTCATGCCGAGGGCCTGGCGTCGCTCGAACGCGTCGCACGTACGCTGTCCGACGATGTCTGGGTGGTGGCGCCCGAGCAGGACCAGTCCGGCTATGCGCATTCGCTGTCGATCTCGGAGCCGCTGCGGCTGCGCAAGATTGGCGAGAAGCATTTTGCCGTGCGCGGCACGCCGACCGATTGCGTCATCATGGGCGTCAAGAAGATCCTGCCTGGCGCACCCGACCTGATCCTGTCCGGCATCAATTCGGGCGCCAACATCGCCGACGATGTCACCTATTCCGGCACCGTCGCCGGCGCCATGGAGGGCGCGCTGCTCGGCATTCGCTCGATCGCGCTCAGCCAGGGGTACAGCTATGTCGGCGAAGATCGCGTCGTGCCCTACGAGACGACGGAGGCGCTGGCGCCGGCGCTGCTGAAGAAACTTGTCGCGACGCCATTGCCGGACGGCGTGCTGCTCAACGTCAATTTTCCCAACTGCACGCCCGAGGAAGTCGCAGGCACGGTGGTCACCTCGCAGGGCAAGCTCGTGCACTCCCTGTGGGTCGACGAGCGCCGTGACGGGCGCGGCCTGCCTTACTACTGGTTGCGTTTCGGCCGCGAGCCGGTCGAAGGCAAGCAAGGCACCGACCTCTACGCCTTGCGCAACCGGCTGGTGTCGGTGACGCCGCTGCAGCTCGACCTTACCGCCCATGAAATCCGTGACCAACTGAGCAAGGCGCTCGCATGAACCAGGGCCTCCCGATCGACGACCGCGAAGGTTTTGCCGCCTTTCTGCTGCGTCTGCGCGGCCGGGGGACTGTGCCGAAGGCGCTGATCGCGGCCTTCGAGGCGACGCCGCGGCGCGGCTTCCTGGCGGCCCAGTTCCATCAGATCGCCTGGTCGGACCGCATGCTGCCGATCGAATGCGGCGAGGCGATCGAAGGCGCCGACATGCAGGCGGCGGTGATCGCCGCACTCACCATCGAGCAGGGCAACCGCGTGCTCGAGATCGGCACCGGCTCGGGCTACACCTCGGCGGTGATGTCGCGGCTGGCCGCGCGGGTCATCACCACCGATCGCTACAAGACGCTCGCCGAGCAGGCGCGGCAACGCTTCGAGGCGCTCGGCATCGGCAATGTGATCGTGCGCCACGCCGATGGTTCCGGCGGGCTGCCGAATGAAGGGCCATTTGACCGCATCGTCGCCTGGGCTGCCTTCGACAGCCTGCCGCGTTTCCTGCTCGACCAGTTGTCGAGCGGCGGTATCGTCATCGCTCCGATCGGCCCCGAAGAGGGCGAACAGGTGCTGGCCAAGCTGACCAAGGTCGGCAGCCGCTTCGAGCGTGAAGACATCGGCCTCGTTCGCCTGCAGCCGATCCTGCGCGGTGTTGCCGCTGTTATCTAGCGCGGATGTCGATGTTCGGCCGCGTCGTGCGCCCGTCTTCGACCCCGGCTGACCTGACCCGAAATCTTCGCACGGCTCGCTCTCTAATATTTTAAGAAAAATTGCGTCGGATTCCATGAGGTTAACCGTCGAGTAACATTAACGCGCTTTAATCATGCCTAGTTTGTACCGGGTATGTGCGGGTTAGTGCGATGCAACTCAGTGTTTTGAAGACAAACGGTCGCAATCTGGCGCGAGGCTGCGCCATTCTGATGGTCGCGGGTGCTGCTGCGGGGTGCAGTTCCCAGGTTTCGCGGTTCAATGGCGTCGACGACGTCTTTACATCCTCGACCAACAATCAGCGCGCCATCATCAACAAGCAGGATGCCGTACAGCAGCCCTATCCGGGCGATGTCGCCGCCGCTCCGATCGATGGCAGCCATACACAATCGGTCAGCCGCTCCAGCCTCGAGCCGGTCTCGACGCGGCCGCTGCCGCCGCCCGTTGCCCAAGCGCAGCAGGCGCCGGCATCGAAGCCGGTGCGCACCGCATTGGCCCCGGCACCGCATGTCGACAGGACCACGACCGGCACCGTCGCTCCGGCGGCGTCGCCTTTCAAGGTTTCGCAACCTGACGAACCCCGCGTGGCTGCTTCCGGCACTCCGCATGCAACCGAGATCGTCGTCAGGGACGGCGAAACGATCGGCGGCCTGGCGCAGCGCTACAAGGTGCCGTCCGACGTGATCATGAAGGTCAACGGGCTGAGCGCGACCAAGGGGCTGAAGACCGGCCAGAAGCTGGTCATCCCGGCCTATGCCTATTCCAGCAAAGGCGAGGCGAAGGTCGCGGATGCCAAGCCGGCGAAAGACGGCAAGCACAACCTGCCGGCCACTGCGCCGGACAAGGTCGCCGTTCTGCCGCAGCAGCCGAAGCCTAAGGAAGGCAAGTCCGCCGCTCAGGTCGACGCGTCGGCCGCAGCAAACCAGCCCAAGGAGCCCAAGCCGCAGGTTGCCAAGACGACCGGCGCTGCCGGGACCTACACGGTCCAGTCGGGCGACACGATGTCTTCGATTGCCAGGAAGACCGGCGTCGGCGTCGTTGCTCTAAAGCAGGCCAACGGGATGAAGGACGGACTGCTCAAGATCGGCCAGACCCTGAAGGTGCCGGCCGGCGGAACCGCGACCGTCGCCGCTGCCAAGCCGGCCAAGGTCGATCCGGTGACGACGGCCACCACGCAGCCCGCGGCAAAGACCACGCCGTCTGAAACGCTGGCGTCCTACACGCCGCCGAAAAAGGATTCGAAGGTCATCCAGCAGGCCGAGGCCGACGATGCCGTCGCGCCAGACGCCACCGGCATCGGCAAGATGCGCTGGCCGGTGCGCGGCCGCGTGATTTCCGGTTTCGGCTCGGGCAAGGACGGCGTCGATATCGCCGTGCCGACGGGCACACCGGTCAAGGCGGCCGAGAACGGTGTCGTCATCTATGCCGGCGACGGCCTCAAGGAATTCGGCAACACGGTGCTGGTGCGCCACGAGAACGGCCTGGTCACCGTCTACGGCCATGCCAGTTCGATCGAGGTGCAGCGCGGCCAGAAGGTCAAGCGCGGCCAGGAGATCGCGCTGTCGGGCATGAGCGGCACGACGGACTCGCCGAAGCTGCACTTCGAAGTGCGCAAGAATTCGGCGCCAGTCGATCCCTCCGGTTATCTCGAATAGTCGGGGCTGTTTCGAATAGAAGAAAAAAAGCAATTTGCGGGCCGTCTGACCTCCAGTCCGGCCCGCCGGCTCAGCCCGTTCCGAAAGGAGCGGGCTTTTTCAGTTCCGGTGCGACGCGCCAGTCTTCAAGCTTCAAAGATGGTCGCGCAGAGTGTCGGCGATCATGACGCCAAGGCTGCTGGCCTTGACGCCGAGAAGCGTCTCCGCGTCGGAGGAATCGACCAGCAAGGGTTTGTCGAAGAGATAGCTCATCTCGATGAGCTCATGCATGCCCAATGCTTCCATTTCGGAGATGGAATAGGAGCGTGTTCCTGGAATTTCACGGTGAAGCATTGCCGCGGTCGCCCGGATGAGTTCCCGGGGTGGGGCGTGTTGCGATGGAACATGGAACGCCCGTCCCCATTCGCCCGTGTAGCGCGAGGCAGCGACCAGTGTCCTGGCCACGTCCTTCGTGAAGGACCAGGCGTGAGTTGCGTCGAGGTTTCCGATGAAAGCCGTCGGTTTCCCTTCGATTATGGAGGGCAGCGCGACCAGTGAGAAAGAGCTGATCGCGCCATGTCCAAGATAATCGCTGGACCGCACTTCGACGGCCGGCACGTCCGCACGGACCGCCCGCTGCCACATGATCGTCCGGGCGGTTCCTTTCTTCGAAGTCGGATCCAGAGACAGGTCGGAGTGAAGCGGGCTTTCGGCATCTTTGCCATAGCCATAGAGATTTCCGAGCACCACAAGCTTCGCGCCGACCGCTTCGGCAGCCCGCACGGTGCCGTCGATGATTGGGAAGAAGTCGGTCGGCCAGCGGTGATAGGCGGCCATGGCGCACATGAAGAT